>NZ_JBHVKW010000082.1:0-40255 GCF_042797905.1 Amycolatopsis sp. NPDC057786 | reverse complement strand
GGTCTGTTGGGCGCGGTGGGGTGTCCCGAAAGTGGCTTTCGCGACACCTGCGTCGGCGCCCCAACTCGACGCGTCGCCCCGTACCGAACGCTATGAAAGGTCCTTTCCTTGCGAAATTTGCAAGGAAAGGACCTTTCATAGCATTGGGCGACTCAGGCGGAAGCAGCCTTCACCGCGGCCTCGATCTCACCGAACGAAGGGTTCACCATCGCCTTCGAGCCCACGAAGACCGTCGGCACGACCTCGTTCCCGTTCGCCACCGAACGCACCCGCGCGGCGGCGTCCGGGTCCTCCCAGATGTTGACCCGCTTCACCTTGAAGCCGCTCTTCGACAGCGGCCGTTCCAACGCGGCGCAGAACCCGCATCCAGGGCGCCAGTAGAACTCGACCTCGACGTCACTCATTCGCCGTCCTCCGACCTCAGGTAGTCCAACTGTGCCTGCACACTCCACTCCGCGGGCGCCCACAAAGCCTTGTCGACGTCGGCGTAGACGACCTCGACAACCTGGCGCGGGGTGGCGTCCGCGCCGAGCTTCTCCAGTGCCGATCGCACCTGGTCGAGCCGTTCTTCCCGGTGTGCCAGGTATTCGCGCGCGGTCGCGGCCAGGTCGGGCAGTTCGGGCCCGTGCCCCGGCAGGCCGGTGGTGCCGCCGGGCAGGCGGATGAGTTTCCGCAGCGAGCGCAGGTAGTCGCCGAGGTCGTGCAGCACGGTGGTGCCGCGGCCGAGGATGGTGTCGCCGGTCAGGATCTGGCCGTCGGACACCAGGCAGATCGAGTCGCCGGTGTGGCCGGGCGTATGCAGTACCGACAGCCGGAGGCCGCCCGCCTCGATCACCTCACCGTCCACAAGGGACTTCCCGCCGATGCAGAGCGACTCGTCGAAGGCCCGCACCGGAGCGCCGACTCGCTCGGCGAACCAGGGCGCGCCCTCGGCGTGGTCGGGGTGGTGGTGGGTCAGGACGATCAGCTCGACGGCACCGGTTTCCGCCAGCAGCGTCAGATGTTCGATGTCCTCGTGACCGGGGTCGACGACCACGGAGCCTGCCGCGCCCGGCCCGCGCAGTACCCAGGAATTGGTGCCCTCCAACGTCATCGACGACGGGTTGTGCTCCAGGAGCACGGAAGCCGTCGGCGTCACCTGGCGCAGCACGCCGTACGCGGGGGCGCTCATGCCGGATCCAGGACGACGCGGACCTTGTCGCCTTCGCGCACCAGCGTCGGCATGATCTTCGAAATCTCCCGCTCGACTGCCTGAGCCGCGGCCGCCGAAGCGAACTCGCCCAGTTCCGCGAGCGTCATCCAGGTCGGTGGCATGAGCATGCGGCGCCCTTCCTTGGCATCGGCGATGGCCTCCGCCGGCCGCTGCCAGCCGGAACTGACGGCCTCGGAGGTGGCGCCGTCCGCTTCCTGTCCCTCGGGCAGCACGGCGACGAAGAAGCAGGTGTCGTAGCGGCGCGGTTCCTCCGGCGGCGTGACCCAGTTCGCCCACGGGCGCAGGAGATCCGCGCGCAACGTCAGGCCGTTGGCTTCGAGGAACGCGGCGAGGGAGAGTTCCCGGGAGACCAGCTTCGCGCGGGCGTCGTGGTAGGGCGTCGTGTCGGTGACGACGGCGTCCCCGATGCTCGCGAGCAGCACGCCCGACTCCTCGAACGTCTCCCGCACGGCCGCGCACACCAGGGCGCGGGCGAGCGATTCGTCGCAGCCGAAGCGTTCCGCCCACCAGGCCGGCCGCGGGCCCGCCCAGCTGACGGAGGTGTCGACATCGCGGGAATCCACGCCACCACCGGGGAAGACGGTCATCCCGCCGGCGAACGGCATGCCCTTCACCCGGTGCTGCAGGAAGACTTCGACGCCGTCGGCGCCGTCGCGGAGGAGGATCACGGTCGCCGCGTCCTTGGGCGTCACCGGCTCGCCGCCGGCGTTGGCGCGGGTGCCCACCCCGGCCCCCACCGGGATGTCGAATGTCAGTTCTTCAGCCACCCTCGCAACCTAACATCGCATTTCGTCCTCTGGCTGCGGTAGTTGCGCGTGCAACCACCGCATCCAGAGGACGAAACGCCTAGAACATGTCAGGAAGACCAGCCGCTGCTGCGCGAAGCGCCGTTCAGCCGGATCTTCGCCGCTTCGGCGCGCTCCCGTTCGGCGAGCTCGGCGTGCAGCTCGCGCAGGAGCGCGCGGTCGCGCTCGCTCAGGCTGGGGTCGTCGAGGTCGAGAGCGGGCAGCTCGACGACCTCGTGCATGCTCGGCTTCCCCGTGGCGATCTCGCGGCCCTTTTCGGGGTCCTCCTTGAGCGCCTGGCGCAGCTGGGCCACCTCGGCGGGCGTCAGGTCGGCCGTGCGCTCGGCGCGGGTCTCCGCCCGCGACTTGCGCGGCGATGCCGACTCCGACGAAGTCGACGACGGCGACGACGCCGCGGGCGCCTGCTGCACGATCGGCACCACCGGCGCGATCGGCTCGACGGGTTCGTGAGTGCTGCCGCCGACCGGCCGCAGCCCGTGCCTGCTCGGCTGCTCCTTGACCGGCTCGGGAGCCGGGGCGGGAGCGGGCGGCGGAGTCACCGGCTCGGACCGAAAGTCACTGGAGTGGGTACTCCCGGTGACCCAGACTGGACTCGCGGCCGACGACGCGGCCTGGTGGTACGCGGACCGCGCGACGCCGGGTCCCGCGACCTCGACGACCGAACGGATCCCCGCGCGGCGAAGCGCGGTGTCCACGCGGAACGCGACGGCGGGCGGGTTGCCCTCCGGGCCGATCTCGACCAAGACCACCCGCTGCGGCAGCGCGCCGGGCACACTGCCCGCCGGCGTGTTCCGCCACACCGCGTGCACCGACCGGACGTCCGGCAGCACCTGCAGGGTGCGGTCGAGCGCCTCGGCGAGGCCGAATTCGGGCTGGTTCTCACCGGTGAACCGGTGGGTGAGCACCGGCTCGTCCTCCTCGACGACCAGCAGGTCGTTCGCCAGGGTGGCGTCGGACCTGCTCATCTCGAGGACGAGCGCGAGTTCACGCTGTTCGGCCGAGCTCACCGGGATCTTCCCCGCGATCAGGGTGCCGGTGGTGAGCTCCACCGCTTCGTCGATGTGCGCGCGCGCGATCAGCTCACGCGCTTCGGTCAAAGCACTGTCGTCGATCCGACCCGCCAGGGCCAGTAACAGGTTGTGCAGGCGCAGGGGCACCGAGAACCCGTCCATGGGCGGGCCGTCGTGGACCTCCACCATTGCTCTGCTCCCTCCCGGCTCGCCTGGTGGAGCGAGCGTTAAGCGGCGACCAGCCGACTTCCGGTGTCCACCGCGCCCACACAGATCAGCTCGGAGTTGGCGAGCGCGGTGCGGTGATAGCCGGTGAGGTCGATGCTCGGCGGGAGAACCTCGACGCCGGGCTCCTCGTCACCCAGCACGCGCAGGACGCGCTGCAGCTCGCCGGTCAGCCTCGGCAGACCGTTCGTCGCCGTGACCAGGAGGACTCGCTTCGCCCCACCCTCGCCGACCACACCGAGGTGTCGCCAGCTTTGCCGCACTTCACCCACATCCGGCCGTCCCCGCAACGTCGCGTGGATCAATACGGACACAGAGTCGACGGAGTTCACCCATTCGGGCGCACTCTGCGTGAATGTGTACCTGGTCTCGGTGACGTCGTCTACCCCCAGGGTGGAACTCACCTGATGCCAGTCGGCTCCGTGGGGGATGAGCCCGGCGACTAGCAGGCGATACTCCGTTTGATCAAGGTCGATCCTGTGCTTAAGCAAAGACCTGGGCAGGGTGCGCGCGAGCGTGCCCATCGCGCCCTCGCCCAGCCAGTCACGGAACCGCCACAAGAGCTGGTCCGGCAGCCGTCCGGCCAGCCGGAGCAGGAGCTCGTGCGAGGACCGTTCGATGTCCGGGTCCATCACTTCACCTCCACGATCAGTTCGATCTCGACCGGCGCCCCGATCGGCAGCTCGGCGACCCCGACGGCCGAACGGGCGTGGATACCCGCCTCGCCGAAGATCTCGCCGAGCAGCTCGGACGCTCCGTTGATCACCGCGGGCTGACCGGTGAAGCCCTCCGCGGACGCCACGAAACCGACGACCTTGACCACCCGGACGACGTTGTCGATGCCGACGACCGAGTCGACCGCGGCGAGAGCGTTGAGGATCGACGTCCGCGCGTACTGCTTCGCCTCTTCGGGGCTGACCTCGGCGCCGACCTTGCCGGTCGCTTCGAGCTCACCGGAGACGAAAGGCAGCTGGCCTGCCGTGTAGACGTGCGAACCCGTGCGGACGGCGGGCACGTAGGCCGCCAGCGGGGCGGCGACGGCTGGCAGCTCGATCCCGAGCTCGGCGAGTCGATCGCTCCAGGTCATGGCTTCAATCCCTCAGTTCTTCGCTCGTTTGAGGTAGGCGACGTGCTGCTCGCCGGTCGGGTTCGGGAGCACGGTGACGAGCTCCCATCCGTCCTCGCCCCACTGGTCGAGGATCTGCTTGGTGGCGTGGATCAACAGGGGGACGGTCGCGTACTCCCACTTGGTGGCGCTCATGCCCGGGAGCGTAGCCAAACCGGCAAGCGCGCCCGACACACATGCGGAAAACCCTCTCGCGACCGGTTCGCCGAATTCCCGCCGATGTGGTTCACTTCACACCTACTCGGGAGTAGATAGGACGCCGACATGCGGACGACGAAGTCCCTCGCCGCCACCTTCCTGGCCGCGACCCTTGCCCTGATCTGCGCTTCACCGGCGAACGCCGACGAGGAACTCCCCGTCCCGTGGACCCTCGCCGCGGCGCTGCCCGCGCAGGCGGCGAATCCCGGCGGCCCACCGCCCGGCGCGAACGACTTCGGCTGCCGCCCGAGCGAGGCCCATCCGAATCCGGTGGTGCTCACCCATGGCCTGAGCGCCAACCAGACGGTGAACTGGCAGACGTTCGCCCCGCTGCTCAAGAACAACGGGTACTGCGTCTTCTCCCTGACCTACGGGGTCCCCGGGAAGCCGCTGCCGATCTACCAGCCGGGCGGTCTCCTGCCGATGGAGCAGAGCGCGAAGGAGCTTTCGGCGTTCGTCGACAGGGTGCTCGGCGCGACCGGCGCGTCCAAGGTGGACCTCCTCGGGCATTCCGAAGGCACGCTGATGCCGTCCTATTACGTGAAGTTCCTCGGCGGGGCGTCCAAAGTGGACAAGTACGTCAGCCTGACCCCGCTCTGGGACGGCACGACCCTGTTCGGTGCCTCGCATCTCTACGCGCTCGCCGGCGCACTGGGGCTCGCGACCGGTTTCGACGGCATCCTCGACCCGCTCTGCGGCTCGTGCCGCCAGTTCCTGCGCGGCTCGGAGTTCCTGACGAAGCTGCGGTCGGGCAACGGCGTCTTCCAGCCGGGCGTGACCTACACGAACATCATGACCCGGTACGACGAGGCCGTCGTCCCGTACACGAGCGGTATGGGCAGGGGGCCGAACGTGAAGAACATCGTCCTGCAGGACAGCTGCCTGCTGGACCTGGCCGAGCACGCCGGCGTCGCCGCCGACCGCAACGCCGCCGGGCACGTCCTCAACGCGCTGGACCCGGCGAACGCGAAACCGGTTCCCTGCGTGCCCGCGACCCCCATCGGGAGCTGACCCGCTCCAAGTACATGAAGGCCCCCTTCCTTGCGCCTAGGTACAGGAAGGGGGCCTTCATGTACTTCGGTCACCGCTACGGTGGACCCGTGGAGACCTGGCGCGTGGTCGCGACCGTCCTGCTCGCCGCGGCCGGGCTGCCGTTGGTGCTCGTACTGATGGCGAAGGCACGGGACCGCCGGAACAGCTCGGCGACGGTCGCGATCACCGGCGCGGTGGCCTTCGTGGTCCTCCTGCTGCTCGGTGTGGTGATGCTCACGGTGCTGCCCGCGGCTTTGACCTGGGGCGTCGTCGCAGTGGTCGCCGCCGCGCTCGGCGTCATGATGCTGGCGGGCTGACCGCTCAATTAGGGTGGGACCGGTGAGCACACCCCTTGCCGGCTGGACCGACGAACTCGCGAGAGCCAGGCTGCATTTCGTCACCGGTAAGGGCGGGACGGGCAAGACCACGCTCGCCGCCTCCCTCGGCCTCGCGCTCGCCAAGGGCGGGCGCCGGGTGCTGCTGATCGAGGTCGAAGGCCGCCAGGGCATCGCCCAGCTCTTCGACACCGAGCCGCTGCCGTACGCCGAGCAGCGCATCGCGGCCGTTCCCGGCGGCGGCGAACTGCGCGCCCTGCACATCGACGTCGAGGCCGCGCTCCTCGAATACTTCGAGATGTTCTACAACCTCGGCTTCGCGGGGCGGACGCTGCGGCGGATGGGCGCGATCGAGTTCGCGACCACGCTCGCGCCGGGTCTGCGCGACGTCCTGCTCACCGGGAAGATCAAGGAATGCGTCGGCCGCACCGAATCGGACGGCCGCCACACCTACGACGCCGTCGTCGTCGACTCGCCGCCCACCGGCCGGGTGGTGAAGTTCCTCGACGTCACCAAGGCACTGACCGATCTCGCGAAGACCGGCCCGATCCGCGGCCAGGCCGACGGGGTCGTGCGCCTGCTGCACTCCGGTGAGACCGCGGTCCACCTGGTGACGCTGCTGGAAGAGATGCCGGTGCGGGAGACCGTCGAAGCGGTCGCCGAGCTCGACGGCGCCGACCTGCGCCCAGGCGCCGTTCTGGTCAACCGGGTCCGCCCGCCGCGGCTGCCCGCCCGTTCGGTGACCGCCGCCGCGGACGGCCGCGTCGACGCCTCGCGCGTCCGCGCCGGGCTCGCGTCGGCCGGGCTGAACCTGCCGGACAGCACCCTCGACGCGCTGGTCGAGGAGACCGTCGAGCACGCCGTGCGGGTCGCGGCCGAGCAGCGCGCCCGCGAGCAACTGTCCGAAGCGGACTTGCCGGGTCTCGAACTGCCGGACCTGACCGACGGCGTCGACGTCGCGGCGCTCTACGACCTCGCCGAAGCGCTGACCGAGCAGGGGGTGCGCTGATGTCGGACATCCTGGAGGTCGACAAGCTGATCGACGATCCGGAAAGCCGGGTCATCGTGTGCTGCGGATCCGGCGGAGTCGGCAAGACGACCACCGCGGCGGCGCTGGCGTTGCGCGCGGCCGAACGCGGGCGGCAGACGGTGGTGCTCACCATCGACCCGGCCCGGCGGCTGGCGCAGGCGCTCGGCCTGCGCGAACTGGGCAACCACCCGAAGCAGGTGCAGGTCGAAGGCTTCGAGCCCAAGGGCGAACTCTGGGCGATGATGCTGGACATGCGCCGCACCTTCGACGACATGGTGCGCGTGCACGCCGGCCCGGAACGCGCCGAGCAACTGCTGCAGAACCCCTTCTACCAGACCATTTCCACGTCGTTCTCCGGAACGCAGGAGTACATGGCGATGGAGAAGCTCGGGCAGCTCGCGGCCACCGACGAGTGGGATCTGATCATCGTCGACACGCCGCCGAGCCGGTCCGCGCTGGACTTCCTCGACGCGCCGACGCGGCTTTCGAGCGCGCTCGACGGCCGGATGATCCGGCTGCTCACCGGTCCGGCCAAGGCGGGCGGCTGGGGTCTGCGCAAGGTCGTCAACGCCGGGTTCTCGATGTTCGCGAAGGCGGTCTCGACGATCATCGGCGGCCAGCTGCTGACCGACGCTTCGGCGTTCATGCAGGCCTTCGACAGCATGTTCGGCGGGTTCCGCGAACGCGCGCGCAAGACATCCGAGCTGCTGCGGTCCGGCGGCACTTCTTTCCTCGTGGTGGCCGCGCCGGAGCCGGACGCGCTGCGCGAGGCGTCCTACTTCGTGGAGCGGCTCTCGGAGGAGAGCATGCCGCTGGCCGGGCTGGTCGCGAACCGGACGCATCCGGTGCTGGCCCCGCTGTCCAGCGCCGAAGCCATCGCCGCCGCCGAGCAGCTCGCGAAGGGCGAGGCCAGCGCTCCGCTGGCCGAAGCCGTGCTTCGGCTGCACGCGGACCGGGTCGCGCTGGCCGATCGGGAGACGCGGCTGCTCGCCAGGTTCACGCGGGCGCATCCCGAGGTCCCGCTCGTGCGGGTGCCCGCGCTCCCCAGTGACGTGCACGATCTCGAAGGCCTGCGCGACATCGGCACGCGGCTGGCCACCCAGTCCTGAGTTCCCGTGAAGGACGACCCCTTCCCTACCTTGGACTCAGGGAAGGGGCCGTTCACGAAACCATGATCACGAGACTCGGACGCGGACGTCTTCCTCTTCGTCGATCCCGGTGAAACTGCGCTTCGCCGCTTCAAGCAGGTCCGCCCAGCTGGAAACGTCCGGCCGCCGCCGCAGCAGCGCCCGCCGTTCCCGTTCGGTCATACCTCCCCAGATGCCGAAGTTGATCCGGCCATCGAGCGCTTCGGCGAGGCACTCCGTCCTGACCGGGCAACCGAGGCAGACCGCCTTGGCCCGGTTCTGTTCCGCCCCCCGGACGAACAAACCGTCCGGATCGGTGTCGCGGCACGACGCATTGACTCGCCAGCTCGACTGGTTGGTTTCCATACCCCCAGCTCCCTACCCTGGTGTTCGACACACCACGGGAGGACGAAAAGCCTGCGCTCCTGCCCCCATGAGCGTGTCTCCCTGTGTGCTCACGTCGGTTGAGCCGACACCTCCCCGGTGCCGGTGCCTCCGTTCGGCCGAATGCGACTGCCGCTCGCACTCACCCGTCTGTCGGCTTTTTCATACGTGAGACGTTGACGGACTGTAGGGGCCCTCGGTTCCCCCCGCCAAGCCCTAGAATGCCTGCCGTTACCGAACGTCACCTCATGGGGTCGATTTCGTGACCGGAACCCCACTTACAGCGAGGTGACGTCACGGTGGGCTAACGGGATCCGCGTACCCTGGTCCGCGTGCGCAAAACAGACGGTCTGCTGAAGCTCATTGGCCTGTGTGTGCTCGCGGGGGTGCTGGTCGCGGGGATGTTGTTCCCGGTGGCGGGTGCCGCGGGGGTGTTGTCGAACCAGGCGAGCGAGACCGTCGACAAGACTTCTTCGGACCTGGCGGACATCCCGCCGCCGTTGGTGACGACGATCACCGACAACACCGGCAAGCAGATCGCGACGCTGTACAAGCAGTTCCGCATCCCGACGAGCGAGACCCAGATCAACGACGCCATGAAATGGGCACTGATCTCGGTCGAGGACAAGCGCTTCTACGAGCACAACGGGGTGGACTGGAAGGGCACGCTGCGCGCCGCGGTCAGCAACAGCACCGGCGGCGACACGCAGGGCGCGTCGACGCTGACCCAGCAGTACGTCAAGAACTACCTGATCAACGTCGTCTACCGGGACGACAAGCCGGGGCAGAAGCGCGCACAGGAGCAGTCGGTCGCCCGGAAGCTGAAGGAAGCCCGGATCGCGATCCAGCTGGAAACCAAGCTGAACAAGATGCAGATCCTGACCGGCTACCTGAACGTCGTCGAATTCTCGCGTGAGATCTACGGCGTCGGCGCGGCCGCGAACGCGTACTTCAACACGCCCGTCGAGAAGCTCACGGTGCCGCAGGCGGCGCTGCTCGCCGGCCTCGTGAACAACCCGATCGTCAACGACCCGTGGAAGAACCCGGCGAAGGCGACCGAGCGCCGCAACCTGGTGCTGGACCGCATGGTCGACAACCAGAAGCTCGCGAAGGTGGACGCGGAACGCTTCAAGGCCGAGCCGCTCGGCGTCGTCGAAGGCGGCCCGCAGAAGCCCGCGTCGAACTGCACCGGCGCCGGTCCGGAGAACGGTTTCTTCTGCCAGTACGTCGAGGACTATCTCCTCAAGTCGGGGATGACGAAGGACGACCTCTACACCGGCGGCTACAAGATCAAGACCACTTTGGACGAACGGGCGAACCACGAAGCCAAGATGTCGGCCGAAGCCCAGGTCAAGAAGACCCAGGACAACGTCGCGAACACCCTCTCGCTGGTGAAGCCGGGCAAACAGCGGCACGAAGTCGTGGCCCTGGCGGCGAACCGTGACTACGGGCTGCACGAAGACCAGGGACAGACGACCTTCGCGTTGCCTTCCGGCGTCTACAACACCGGCGGCGCCGGGTCGGCGTACAAGGTCTTCACCGCCGCCGCGGCTTTGGAAGCCGGTGTCGCCGGGATCAACTCTCCCTTGCCGGTGCCCGATTTCTACACCTCCCACGTGTTCGCCGGTGGTGGCAACAGGTGCGCCCCGACCGGGCCGCCGTTGCGCTCTCGCTGGTACTGCCTCGGGAACGCGGGCGACTACAACCCGGCGGGCGGGACCATGTCGTTGCAGCAGGCACTGGCGACCTCGCCGAACACCGCGTTCGTGGCTCTCGAGGAGCGGGTCGGGAGCACCGGTCCGATCGTGGAGATGGCGCGCAAACTGGGGATGCGCGACACCATGGCCAGCAACCTCGGCGGTGGCGCGGTCGACCCGAAGTCCGACAATCCCGGTGTCAACGCCAGCCAGCTGCAGGCCTTCGGCCCGAGGCCCGGCTGGCCCGGAAACGCCTCGTTCACCCTCGGCCCCGCCCCGCTGAGCGGTCTGGAGCTGGCGAACGTCGGCGCCACGATCATGAGCGGCGGCGTCTGGTGCCCGCCGACCCCGCTGGCAGGCGTCACCGACCGGGACGGAAAACCGGTGCCCGTCAAGGAAGCCGCCTGTGAGCAGGTCGTGCCCGAAGGTCTCGCCAACACCCTCGCGGTCGGCATGAGCAAGGACAGCCAGCCCGGCGGGACGTCGTTCGGCGCCGCGAACGGCGCCCGGTGGAACCGGCCGGTGATGGGCAAGACCGGGACCACCCAGAGCAACGGCTCGGGGACGTACCTCGGGGCCACGCCGCAGCTCGCGGGCGCCGCGATGGTGTTCCGTCCGAAGGGTGGAAACGGCGGTCTCTGCTACCTCGGCCCGGGTAACGTGACCACTCGCGGCTGCGAAAACATGTTCGGTGGGAAGACGCCGGCGCAGACCTGGTTCGGGGCGATGTCGAAGATTCTCGAAGGCCAGGAAGCGCTGCCGCTGCCGCAGCCGGACCCGAAGTACATGGGCGGCGGACGCTGATCCGCAACGGTCGCGTTCACCAGCGCAAATCACGGTGAGTCAGGTGAATCTAACTTTGAGTGAGCGCCTGGCGGCCTAACGGGGAACAGCGGTCGACGGGATCATGTCGGTGGATCGCGACACTCCGCGCCGACCACGGAAGGTGAAGAAAAGAGGCCATTCCAGCGATTTACCGAGATCGCCGGAATGGGGGCGAACGATCACCACCGAAGAGCACGTAAACTGGACATTGTGAGCACGCTCAGTAACGAAAGTACTTCGGGGGCGACTGTACGGCGCTTGGCCGTGGGAACCGTCGCCCTGGGAGCCGCGACCCTCGGTTACGCGGTCGGTATCGAAAGGCGCCGGTGGACGCTTCGCACCGCGGAGCTCCCGGTCCTCGCGGCAGGGGCGAAACCCTTCACGATCCTTCACATCTCGGACCTGCACATGCTGCCCGGTCACGTGAGCAAGCAACGCTGGGTAGCGGCGCTCGACGAACTCGAACCGGACCTCGTCGTCAACACCGGTGACAACCTGTCACATCATCAGGCGGTCCCGTCCGTGCTGCGCGCGCTCGGCCCCTTGCTCGACCGGCCCGGCGTGTTCATCTTCGGGAGCAACGACTACTACGCGCCGAAACCGAAGAACCCCGCGCGCTACCTCATGCCGAAGGGCAAGAAGAAGCGCATCCACGGCGAGCACCTGCCGTGGCGCGACCTCCGCGCGGCCTTCGTCGAGCACGGCTGGCACGACCTCACCCACGTCCGCCGCACCATCGAGGTCGCCGACCAATACGTGTTCACCGCCGGCGTCGACGACGCGCACCTCCACCGCGACCGCTACGCCGACATCGCCGGCCCGGTGGACACCGCGGCCGCCGTGCGCATCGGCGTCACGCATTCGCCGGAGCCCCGCGTCCTCGACGAGTTCGCCGGCGACGGCTACGACCTCGTCCTCGCCGGGCACACGCACGGCGGCCAGCTCCGGATCCCGGGCTACGGCGCGCTCGTCACCAACTGCGAACTCGACCGCACCCGAGCCCGCGGCGCGTCCCGTTGGGGCGCCCAGATGTGGCTTCACGTCTCCGCCGGGCTGGGCACGTCGCCGTACGCGCCCGCGCGCTTCGCGTGCCCTCCCGAGGCGAGCCTGCTGACCCTCGTCCCACGCGGCACGACCAGCGACAATCGCCGGAACGCGGCCCCCCGCAAAGCGCGGAACACCGTCCGCTAGACTTCTCCACGACCCGTTAAGCAGTACCCCGGGGTGTGGCGCAGCTTGGTAGCGTGCCTCGTTCGGGTCGAGGAGGTCGTGGGTTCGAATCCCGCCACCCCGACGTTGAATCGAAAGAGCCTTGCTCGCTTTGGTGAGCAAGGCTCTTTCGCGTTATGGGCCTTGGGGTCCGCCTCCGCATGTCCTGAAGGGCACCTTTGAGACGCTCAATGGTGCCCTTCAGGACATGGGATCCCGTCGCAGCGAGCCAACCGACGGGGAAGCCGCCGCGCACCTGGCAGCCGCCGCGCCTCGGCCAGCCCCTGCGCACCAGACAGCCCCGCACCTCGGCCGCCGGTCAGCCGCCGTCCACCGCCACCGGGCAGCCCCCGCCACTCCCAGGGGGGCGACCCCGGGTCCAGTGTATCGCCGAGGGGCGTCGAGGCTGGGCGAAAGCGGGGGCGGTGGGGTGGTTGTCCACAACGGCGGGCGGGTGTGGACAACCGAAGGAGGCGTCGGCATCCAGGGGGTTCCCAATGCCGCATTGGGGACACTGAGCGTCTCCAATGCGACATTGGGGACACCGGCGGAGGGCCCAAGCAACCGGAGAGCAAGCGGCGGTAGAGCCGAAGTACCGGACAGCGAGCGGCGGAGAAGCAACCGGAGAGCGAGCGGCGCTCAGCGGGTGGCCAGGAGTTCGGTCCAGCACTGGGCGAAATCCCCATCGCCCGAGCGCGCCCACGACCAGGCTGAGCGGGCCGCCGAAGCGAGTTGGTCGCGGTCCGGGGTCGTCGCGGTTTCCAGCGCCGTCACCAGCCGCGCCTCCACGGAGGTCGCCAGCGCCCGGTACGTCATATCCGTGCGGTAGCGGATTTTCGTTCGCACGTCGGTGAAACCGGCGGCCGTGACCGCGGCGGGAAGCGAGCGCCCGGCGAACGGGTCACCACCAGCCCGGCGCCACAACAGGTAGTGACCGCGGAGGGCCGCGTCGACGTTCGCCGTCTTCGGCCGCAGCCGTGCGCGACTCCAGTCCGATGTGGACAGTGCGAGGGTGCCGCCCGGTTTGAGGATCCGCCGAAGCTCCGCCAGCGCGGCGCCCGGCTCCTTCAGATGTTCGAAGACGGCGTGCGCGAAGACCACGTCCACCGATGCCTCGGCGAACGGCAGCGCGCACGCCTCCGCCACCAAAAAGTCCACTGTGGACTTTCTGTGTCCGTCGCCGATACCTAGGGTGATCGAACCCGGCCCGCAGCCGACGTCGACGCACCCCATTCCCGGTCCGAACAGCGGTTGCGCGAACACGGCCCGCTCGACCGCCTGACGCGCGAACCGCGCGGACACCGCGGCGCGCGGCGCGTTTCCCTCCAGCACCCCGCACACAGTACGGCTCCGGAGTGGCAGGATCGAGGGGTGAGCACGCAGCCAGGCACTGAATATCCGTCCGCGGTGGTCCCGGACCGCCTGTTCGACGACGCCGAAGCCGAGGCCAGGTGGCGGGCCCGCTTCCGCGCCCCGCGCATCTCGGTGCCCGAATGGGCCATCGACGCCCCGGACGCCAACGTCTACGTTTCCAACGCCAGCGGCGTGTGGGAGGTCTACTCCTGGGACCGGTCGACCGGTGAGCACCGCCGCGTCACCGACCGGCCCAACGGCACCATGCACGCGACCCCGTCCCCCGACGGCCGCTGGATCTGGTGGTTCGACGACACCGACGGCGACGAATTCGGCTCCTGGGTCCGCGAACCGTTCGCGCCCGGGGCCGCCGCCGAGCGCGCGGTGCCGGACGTCCACGACGGTTACCCCGCCGGGCTCGAGATCGGCACCAAGGTGGTCGCCGTCGGCGTCTCGACCGACGACGGAAGCGAACTCTTCGCCCATATCGACGGCGAAACCACGTCCTTCTACAAGCACGAGGACGACGCCGGGATCGCCTCGCTGTCCCGAGACGAGTCGCTGCTCGTGATCTCCCACTCCGAGCACGGTGATTCACGACACCCCGCGCTGCGCGTCCTGTCGACCGACGGCTTCACGACGGTCGCCGACAAATGGGACGGCGAGGGCAAGGGCCTCGGCGCGCTGGAGTTCTCCCCGGTCGCGGGCGATCAGCGGTTGCTGGTGCTGCACGAGCGGCGCGGTCGCGAAGAGCTCCTGATCTGGGACACCGCCGCGGACACCGAGCAGGAGATCGAGCTGGACCTGCCCGGCGAGGTGGTCGCGGGCTGGTACCAGGACGCGCGGGCACTACTGGTCGTCCACTTCCACCAAGGCCGCAGTTCCCTGCACCGCTACGACCTCGCCGGCGGCGAATTGTCCTCTTTGGACACTCCGCCGGGCCGGATCGGCGGCGCGGGAGTGCGGCCCGACGGCACCGTCGAGTATTCGTGGTCCAGCGCCGCGCAGCCGACGGCCGTGCGCGCGCGGACGACGGACGGCGAAGACTCGGTGCTCCTCGAACCGCCGGGCGAGCGCGCCCCTGGATCGGCGCCGGTCACGGACGCGTTCGTCGACGGGATCGGCGGGCAGATCCACGCGCTCGTCTCGCGGCCGGCCGACGCGCCGGAAGGTCCGCTCCCCACGGTCTTCTCCTTGCACGGCGGGCCGCATTCGGCCGACGAGGACCGCTTCTCCGCGTACCGCGCCGTGTGGCTCGACGCGGGATTCGCCGTCGTCGAGGTCAACTACCGCGGTTCGACCGGCTACGGCTCGGCCTGGCGTGACGCCATCGAAGGCCGTCCCGGCCTGACCGAACTCGAAGACGTCGCCGCCGTGCACGACTGGGCAGTCCAAAGTGGACTTTCAGATCCGGCCAAATGCGTGGTGAACGGCGCTTCGTGGGGCGGGTACCTGAGCCTGCTGGCGCTGGGCACCCAGCCGGCGCGCTGGGCGGCGGGGATCGCCGGAGTTCCTGTCGCGGACTACGTCGCCGCGTACGAGGACGAGATGGAGCAGCTCCGCTCGTTCGACAGGGCGCTGTTCGGCGGTTCGCCGGAGACGGTGCCGGCGGTGTACCGGGAATGTTCGCCGATCACCTACGTCGAAGCCGTGACGGCGCCGGTGCTGGTGCTCGCCGGGGACAACGACCCGCGCTGCCCGATCCGGCAGGTCGAGAACTACCTCGACAGGCTCGCGAAGCGGGAGATCCCGTTCGAGTTCTACCGGTACGACGCGGGCCACGGGTCGCTGGTGGTCGCCGAGACGATCAAGCAGACGGCGATCGAGGTGTTCTTCGCGCTGCGGGCGGTCGGGCTCCGCTGACGTGCCATGAACGGTCCGTTCCCGGCAAATTTTGCCAGGAACGGACCGTTCATGGCCCTCGGCGAGAGAGAGTCAGCGTTCCGAGAAGAGGGTCCCGCCTGCCGCCCAGTGTTCGGCGGGAATCTCGTTGATCGTCACCCAGACGCCTTCGGGTTTACCGCCGCACGTGCGGACGAAGGCGTCGGTCACCTCGCGCACGAGGGCCTGCTTCTGTTCGGCCGTCCGGCCGGGGAACATCGAAACACTGATCATCGGCATGGCCGGAACTCTAAAGGCCGCGGTCGTGCTTCCGGAGCCTGTCCACCGCGTAAGCGTCACCCTCGAAGGTGAGACGGACGGCGTCGCGGCCGAAGACGAACAGCAGCAACTCGATCGGCGCGCCGATCACGGTCACCGTGTCCGGGCCTTCCTTCACCCGCGCTTCGCGGCCTTCGGGAGTCTTCAGGATCACGCCGACCGGCGATTTCCGCAGGTTGAGCTTCGAGGCCTGCTTCGCCGACTTCCACGCCGCCGCGTCCCGGGCGGGTTCGGCCGGACGCGGTTCCCAGCCGGGCTGTCCTCGGCGGACGTCCTCGTGGTGCACCAGGAATTCCGGGCCGTTCACGACCTCGTCGAGCGGGCCGATCGTCGTCGGCCAGTACCAGGCGGGGCCCGACCGCACCTTGCCGACGACCTCGGACCAGGGTTGCGCGGCGTAGGAGTCCTGCACCCGCTGGGTGTACGACGCCAGCGCAGGGACCAGGATGCCGGGCGCCGCGTCGGGCCGCCGCTCGCGGACCAGCAGATGCGCCGCGAGATCCCGCGTCTTCCACCCCGCGCACAGGGTCGGCGCGTCCGGGCCGACTTCTTCGAAAAGCTCGCTCAACGCACGACGTTCGTCTCCGGCGACTCCCATACCCCACGACGTTACGCGCCGGTACCGCACGAGGAAATCCGGCGTGACACAGGGCACGCGCCCGCGGCTCGTGACTGGTGAGGACGGTTGGAACCGTCCTCACCACTCACGAGGTGGAGGGGGTCAGGCCTGCTGCGCCTGCCACATCCAGTGCGCCTTTTCGAGCTCCTGGGTGATCTCGATGAGGAGATCCTGGGTGACCAGGTCGCTCTTGTCGGTCTCGTCGATGCGCTTGCGCAGCCGCTCGATCAGCGCCGCGAGGATGTCGACGATCGCGGCGACCGTGGACTCGACGGACTGCCAGTTGTCGGGGTACTCCGGCAGGCCGGAGCTCTCCACGACGGCCTTCGCCTGGCCGTTCGGCGAGATACCGATGGCGTTGGCGCGCTCGGCGACCTCGTCGACGTACTGGCGCGCGGTGGCGACCAGTTCGTCGAGCTGCAGGTGCGCGCTGCGGAAGTTCGCGCCGACGACGTTCCAGTGAGCCTGCTTCGCGATCAGGGACAGATCCACCAGATCGACCAGCGTGGCCTGCAAGGCGTTACCGGTGATCTCCTTGTCGGCTTCGCTCAGCGGACTCTTGATCGGAGACTTGCCCATATTCGGTCTTCCTTTCAGAAACTGGCCGGTTCGGGAATGGACCTGCCGCGGACGGGATCAGACCGTCGCGGACAGTGCGACCTCCATGTTGCCGCGGGTCGCGTTCGAGTAGGGGCACACCTGGTGCGCCTGCTCGACGAGCTGATCGGCCTGCGCCTGCTCCAGGCCGGGCAGCGAAACCTTGAGTGCCACGCCGAGACCGAAGCCCTCGCCTTGCTTGAGCACGCTGACCTCGGCGGTCACGGTGGAGCCGTCCAGCGTCACCTTCGCCTGGCGCGCGACGAGCTGCAACGCGGAGTGGAAACAGGCGGAATAGCCGGCGGCGAAGAGCTGCTCGGGGTTGGTCTTGTCCCCGCCAGGCCCGCCCATCTCCTTCGGGATCGCCAGCGACTCGTCGATGACGCCGTCAGAGGACGTGACCTCACCGTTGCGGCCGTCGCCGCGAGCGGTGGCCACAGCGGTGTACAGAGCCTCAGCCATTCTTCGCCTACCTCCTGGTCTCAAGACACGCCCCGTTGAGCGTCTCTTCGGTGTCAACGTCCCGCAACCGCGAAACCTTGCCACCCCATGGCAGGCATCACGTCCGGGAACTACCCGGACGAAGACCGGAGCAAACGACTAGTGACCGGCGCGACTCAGCGCGAACTCGGCGACCTGGGTCCCGATCAGGCGAAGCGTGCGGACACTCTTCTCGTCCGAGGCTCCGCCGGCTTCGTCGAACTTGGTCTCCGCGGTGTTGATCGAACCACCCAAAGGGGTGGCCCAGCCGCGCAGCGCGTGCGTGATCGTGCGCAACTGTTCCAACGTGGTCACCGCGGCCTGCCAGCCGTAGGCGACGGCGGCGAGGCCGACCGCGCGGCCGTCGAGGTACGGACGGGTGTCGTCGCGCAGGTCTTCGACGTAGTCCAGGGCGTTCTTGACCAAGCCGGACAGCGCGCCGTGGTAGCCGGGCGAGACGACGACGATCCCGTCGGCGCGGCGGATCGCCTCGACCAGCCGGGTGGCCCGCTCGTGCCGTTCCTCCAGCGCGGTGTCATAGAACGGCAACACCAGCTCGGGCCCGGAGATCAGTTCGGTGGTGACGCCGGCTTCCGCCGCGGCGCCGAGCGCGATACGCAGCGCACGCTCGGATTGCGAGCCCTCCCGGAGAGAGCCGCCGATCCCGAGGACATGCACCGC
The DNA here is from genome assembly GCF_042797905.1 of Amycolatopsis sp. NPDC057786. Lineage (NCBI taxonomy): Bacteria > Bacillati > Actinomycetota > Actinomycetes > Pseudonocardiales > Pseudonocardiaceae > Amycolatopsis > Amycolatopsis sp. NPDC057786. The sequence goes on along the minus strand of NZ_JBHVKW010000082.1, from coordinate 22,148 downwards.
GTTCGTCGAAGTCACGCTTTCGAGGCTAGCCCCTCTACTTAACTGGAGGACCAGGATCTGGAACGGAGGCCTGCGTCACACCCGTTCGCCGCAACCGTCCCGTTCCCCGCTGGACGGCATACCTACTCGAAAGTAACCTGACGGGAAGCCCTCAGGAGGAAGCATGGCGATACCGCTCCAGATCCGTGCCGAGGCCGCGTTTTCGCAGCTGGCGTTCTGGCTCCCGAAGCCGGTCAGACGGGCCATCGCGGGACCGCCCCTCCGCCTGGACGGGCAGGAACTCGCGCTGGACGCCCAGCTCCTGCTCCGTCTGCAGAAGCTGGCGAAGGCGTCGCTGGTGCGAGGGAGCGTCGAGGAGTCGCGCAGCATGCTCCTGGCGAGCAGGCACCTGGTCAGCGGGCCGACGATCGAACCGGTCGCCACCAGGGAACTGCTCATCCCCACGGGTGACGGCGACGTGCCTGCCACGCTTTATACCCCGGCCGGGCTGCCGGATCCGTCCGGGCTGCTGGTGTTCTTCCACGGCGGCGGCTGGGTGGTCGGCAGCCGTGTGTCCCACGACAACACCGTTCGCTACCTGGCGAAACAGGCGGGTGTGCGAGTTCTTTCCGTGGAGTACCGGCTCGCGCCGGAGACGCGCTTCCCCGGTGCCACCGAAGACGCGATCGCGGCGTTCGAGTACGCCTTCGCGAAAGCGCGGGACCTGGGCGCCGACCCGGCGCGTATCGCCGTCGGCGGCGACAGCGCGGGCGGGAACCTCGCCGCGGTGACGGCGCAGCAGGCGGTGAAACGCGGCGGCGGCGTCCCGGCGTTCCAGCTGCTGTTCTATCCGGCGACCGATTTCACCGTGCGCCGCCGCTCGCGGGAATTGTTCGCCGAGGACCTGTTCCTCACCGATTCGGATATGACCTGGTTCGAAGGACATTACGTGCCGAAGGGCACCGATCTGTACAACCCGAAACTGTCACCGCTGCACGGTGACGTTTCCGGATTGCCGCCCGCGTATATCGCGACGGCGGGTTTCGATCCGCTGCGCGACGAGGGCGAGGCTTACGCGGAGAAATTGCGAAAGGCCGGGGTTCCGGTGGCGCTCAGCCGCCAGCCGGACCTGATCCACGGGTACATCAACTTCCTCGGCGTCGGACGGCGGTTCCGTGAGGCGACGGCCGAAGCGGCGGGAGCCCTGCGGCTGGGCCTCGCCCCGAAGTGAAAGCCAGAGCCCGAGTGGGGAGAAATGTCCCCACTCGGGCTCCGGCCCCCATATCGTGGCCCGCCGCCCTGCACGGCGGAACCTGACGACTATCGACCAACTTGACAACTCTTTGCCGACCCAACGGCTGTCTCTCGGAAGCGCGCCAGCGCGACGAGAGACTTCACCCCGCGCGCCTCTTTCGGCCGAAGGCCACGGAAACCTTTTGTAGGGCGCCCCTACCTGCCAACGTGAGCTGGTCGCGATCCCCGCGCCCTGCGAAAGGTTTCCGTCAGCGCGCGGCTATGTCACGGCGTGGGAAGCGGTACGGGCGGGACCGGCAGCGGCGGGACAGGGAGTCCGCCGAGCAGGCCCGCGAGAATGCCGGTTACGGCCGTGAGCAGGGCTTTCACCAGGTCGCTGACGATCTTCAGCGGTCCGGGAAGGTCCGGAAGCGAGGGGATCGGCACCGGCAGTGGCGGCAGCTGACGCGCCTTCGCCGTCGGGTCGGCCAGCAGCCTGCTGGACTCGACGGAGCGGCCCTGGGCCAGGTCGCCGAGCTTCTGCGTTTCGGTCTGGATCTGGTAGCGCTTGCCCGCGGCGATGTCACCGAGGACGGGGCTGAGCTTGTCCAAGTCCGCCCGCGTCTTGGCGACGTCGCCGGCGTAGGCCACCTTGGTGAGGCCGTCTCGCATCTGCAGCACCTGCGCGGCCAGCGCCTGCGTGTTCGACGAGCCCTTTCCACCATCGGTGCCAGCCGTTGCGGCGCCGGCCGAGGCCACCGCCAACAGACTGCCTGCGGCGACCGCGGCAATCGTCCGGGCAATGTTGCCTTTCATTCCCTTACCTCCTGGCCTCTGGGACCTGACGAGGTAAATCGATACCCGCCGTATCGGCCGAACACCACCCGATCACCGGTTGGAACACTTTTCTAACCCTTACGTGCCGGATTCAATCCAGGGGAAGACCCCCGCAATTGATTAACGGCGAAATCTTGCGCCTCCCCCTGAAGATCATCCTTTTCCCGCCGTTTTATGACCACCTGTGACCGGGCGACACCGTGGTACGGCTCGTTCACCCACAGCGGTGTAAACGGTGATCGTTTGGCTTCATCACTCCGTCGGACAGGCGTGTCGCGCTGCTCCACTCGGGGTGTCCCCCACGCACGCCACGTCCTCTTCTGGTTTCACATGCGAGTGGGGACATGGAAACGCCCCCGGTGCGCGCACCGGGGGCGTTTCGTGGTGGGAGCAGCCTCTGAAGAGACGTTCTTTACTCGCGGAAGGCGTCCGCGACCTTGTCGCCGAGGTCCTTGTCGACGTTCCGCCAGTACTCGAAGACCCGCTCGAGCACCGGGCGCGAGACGTCGTTCGAGGCGTGGCCGATGATGTTGCTCGCGAGCCGCTCGCGCTGTGCGTCGTCCATCACGTCGCGGACGAGCGTGCCCGGCTGGCCGAAGTCGTCGTCCTCGGCGTGGAGCTTGTACGCCGACCGGATGACCTCGTCCTCGACGCCGTAGCCCGAAGCGGTCTCGGAAGCGATCTGCGCGTTCGCGTGCGGACCGCCGTAGGAGTTCGGCGCGTACACCGGGTCGCCCGGGTTGTTGTAGCGCATCGCGCCGTCGCGCGAGTAGCTGTTCACCGGGGACTTCGGCGCGTTGACCGGCAGCTGCGTGTAGTTCGCGCCGATCCGGTAGCGGTGGGCGTCCGGGTACGCGAACAGGCGGCCCTGCAGCATCTTGTCCGGCGACGGGCCGATACCCGGCACCAGATTGGACGGCTCGAACGCGGCCTGCTCGATCTCCGCGAAGTAGTTCGCCGGGTTGCGGTCGAGCACCCAGCGGCCGACCTTGATCAGCGGGTAGTCGCCCTTCGGCCACACCTTGGTCAGGTCGAACGGGTTGAAGCGGTAGTCCGCGGCCTCGGCGTACGGCATCACCTGGACGTACAGCGTCCAGCTGGGGTGATTGCCCTGCTTGATGTTCTTGAACAGGTCGCGGATGTAGTAGTCCGAGTCCTCGCCGGCGATCCGGTCCGCGTCGGCCTGCGTGAGGTAGCCGATGCCCTGGTCGGTCTTGAAGTGGTACTTGACCCAGAATTTCTCGCCGCCCGCGTTCTCCCACAGATAGGTGTGCGAGCCGAAGCCGTCCATCTCGCGCCAGTTCGACGGGATGCCGCGGTCGCCCATCAGCCAGGTGACCTGGTGCGCGGACTCGGGGCGCAGCGTCCAGAAGTCCCACTGGATGTCGTGGTCGCGCAGGTGGTTGTCGGCGCGGCGCTTCTGCGAGTGGATGAAGTCGGGGAACTTGATCGGGTCGCGGATGAAGAACACCGGGGTGTTGTTGCCGACGAGGTCGTAGTTGCCCTCGGAGGTGTAGAACTTCACCGCGAAGCCGCGCGGGTCGCGCCACGTGTCGGGCGATCCGTTCTCCCCGGCGACCGACGAGAACCGGACCAGGCTCTCGGTGCGCACGCCCGGCTGGAACAGCGCGGCCTTCGTGAACTGACTGACGTCCTCCGTGACCTCGAGGAAGCCGTGCGCGCCGCCGCCCTTGGCGTGGACGACGCGTTCCGGCACCCGCTCACGGTTGAACTGGGCGTTCTTCTCGATCAGGTAGTGGTCCTGGAGCAGGATCGGGCCGTTGGCGCCTACGGTGAGGGAATCGTTGTCGCTCGCGACGGGGATGCCCACGTTGTTCGTGGTCGGCAGGGTCACGCCGGTGCCTCCTGGTTCGTGGTGGTGAGCGGTCAGTCCTCTCCACCCTCCCGTCTAATCTGGAATCAGTCAAGAAAACACCCCGGACCGGGTGATCCTGGCGACGCGAAAAAAACTTGCACGCGCGTACCAAGTTACGTTCTCATCGGACGTATGGCCCTCGCTCCGTATCGTCGTGTGTTAGCCGTGCCCGGAGTTCCCAGCTCGATGCTGCTGATGTTCCTGGCCCGGCTCCCGATGACGGCCATGGGCGTGACGATGACGCTGTACGTGGTCAACGACCTCGGCCGCGGTTACGGCGCGGCCGGGCTGATCGGCGCCGCCACCACGCTCGGCAGCGCGATCGGGGCACCGCTCGTCGGCCGGTACGTCGACCGCTACGGGCTGCGGCCGGTGGTCGCGATCTGCGGACTGGCCTCGTCGACGTTCTGGATCAGCGCGCCGCATCTGCCGTATCAGGTGCTGCTCGTGGTCGCGCTCCCCGCCGGTGTGCTGTCGGTGCCCGCCGGGACACTCGCGCGGCTGGTGCTCACCGCGCTCGTGCCGCTCGAACAACGGCGGGCCGCCTACTCGCTGGACACGATCCTGGTGGAGGCGTCGTTCATGATCGGGCCGTCGGCCGGGATCATGGCGATCACGCAACTGCCCGCGGTGTACGCGCTCACCGGTATCGGGGTCTGCTTCGCGCTTTCGGCGACGCTGATCTACCGGCAGAACCCGCCGATCCGCGCCGAGGCCGACGCCGAGGTGTTCGCCGGGGAACGGCCGACCGTGCGGAGCTGGCTCACCGGACGGCTCGTGATGGCGATGTTCATCGCCGCCGGCGCGCTGTTCTGCCTGGTCGGCATGGAGCTCGCCGCGCTGGCGACGCTGCGCGCGAGCGGGGACATCGCCTGGTCCGGGCTGCTGATCACGCTGATGTGCGTCGCGTCGGTCCTCGGCGGGGCGATCCACGGCGCGGTCCGGCGGTCGCTTTCGCAGGGCACGCTGATGGTGCTGCTCGCGGTGCTGACCCTGCCGGTCGGGCTGATCGCCGAGCCGTGGTGGCTGCTGGCGATCGTGCTGTTCCCGAGCAACGTGCTGTGCGCGCCGACGCTCGCGGCGAGCACGGAGACGGTCAGCGCCGCGGCGCCCGCCCGCGTGCGCGGGGAGGCGATGGGCCTGCTGGACGCGGCGAGCCGGATCGGGCTGGCGATCGGGAGCCCGATCATCGGGTTCGTGATCGACCACTCCAGCCCCGGCTGGGGCTTCGCGGCCTCTGCGCTGGGCGCGCTGGCGATCGCCTCCGCCGGCCTGTTCTGGCGCCGGTCCCGGACCCCCGCCCAGGTGCCCGCGCTCACTTCCTCCTGATGCGTTTAGTCCTCTGAATGCGGTCGTTCCGCATTCAGAGGACTAAACGCGAGAGGGGCTAGGCGCAGACCTTCCGGAGGGCTTCCAGCTGCTCGAGGTTGCGTTTGGTCCAGTCCGCGACCTTGCCCGCGTCCTGGATGTTCTCCTTCTGCACCTGCAGATACGAGTCCGCCATACCGGTGAGCGCGCCCGCCACGTTCTGCTCGCCGACGCTGGCCGCCAGCTCGCGCAGGCGCTTCTCCTTGTCCGCGGCGCGCTCCTTGAGCGTCGCCGGGTCCGGATTGAGGTCGGCGAGGCTGAGCGCCTCGGCGCAGGCGCTGACCTTCGTCGCCGCCTTGTTCGTCTGATCGACCGCGTTCGTGACCTCGCTGCAGCCCGCCAGCGCGAGCCCGGCGGCCGCCAGGAGCGCCGCGATTCCCAACCTCTTCATGAAGACCACAGTAGCGAGAATCGTGGGTGGTATGCCGGATTCCCCGGCATACCACCCACGATTCAGCCCTTCACGCAGACGACCTGCTTGAGGTGCGCGACCACCTCGACGAGATCCGTCTGCGCCTTGATCACCGTTTCGATGTCCTTGTACGCGGCCGGGATCTCGTCCACCACACCGGAGTCCTTGCGGCATTCCACACCCGCGGTCTGCGCCGCGAGGTCCTCGGCGGTGTACAGCTTCTTCGCCTTGTTCCGCGACATCCGGCGCCCCGCGCCGTGCGACGCGGACTGGAAGGACGACTCGTTCCCGAGACCGCGCACGATGTACGAGCCGGTGCCCATGCTGCCAGGGATGATCCCGAGGTCGCCCGAACCCGCGCGGATCGCGCCCTTGCGGGTCACCAGAAGGTCGACGCCGTCGTAGGTCTCCTCGGCGACGTAGTTGTGGTGGCAGCTGATCGCGTCGTCGAACGTCGTCTGCGGTACGACGTCCTTCAGCGCCTGCTTCACGAGCGCGACCATCGTGGCGCGGTTGCGCGCCGCGTAGTCCTGCGCCCAGAACAGGTCGCGCCGGTACGCCTGCATCTCGGGCGTGCCCGCGACGAACACCGCGAGATCCGGATCCGGCAGGTCCGCGTTGTGCGGCAGCTTCCGCGCGACGGCCATATGCCGTTCCGCGAGTTCCTTGCCGATGTTGCGCGAACCGGAGTGCAGCATCAGCCACACGCGGCCTTCGTCCTCGCCGCCCTGTTCGAGGCAGACCTCGATGAAGTGGTTACCGCCACCGAGACTCCCGATCTGGCGCGACGCGCGGTCGTGCAGGTCCTGGACGCCGGGATGCAGGTCGCCGAAGGACTTCCAGAACGCGTCCCAGCCGCCGACACCGTGGACCTTCGCCGGGTTCACCGGGGTCTTGTGCAGGCCGAACCCGACCGGGACGGCCGATTCGATCCGGCGGCGGAGCTTCAGCAGGTCGTCGGGCAGGTCGGCGGCGGTGAGCGAGGTCCGCACCGCGCTCATCCCGCAGCCGATGTCCACGCCGACGGCGGCCGGGGACACCGCGTCGCGCATCGCGATCACGCTGCCGACGGTCGCGCCCTTGCCGTAGTGGACGTCGGGCATGACCGCGACGCCGTGCACCCACGGCAGGTTGGCGACGTTGTGCAGCTGTCGCATGGCTTGGTCCTCGACCGATGTGGGGTCCGCCCACATCCGGATCGGAACCCGCGAGCCTTCGACCGCCGTGTACATGATTTTCCCTTCGTGGAAACGTTTGCCGCCACAGAGCATGCCCCGGCCGAAGGCCTCCGACAACGCAATTACGACGTGAAGGGCCCTTTCCCCTCATCGGACGCAGCGAAAGGGCCCTTCACCGCATCGCATGCGGTGAAGGGCCCTTTCAGCCCACGTCAGGAGTTCGCGGCGACCAGCTCCGCGATCTGCACGGCGTTGAGCGCCGCGCCCTTGCGCAGGTTGTCGTTCGACAGGAACAGCACCAGACCACGACCGCCGTCGACGCCCGGGTCCGTCCGCAGGCGCCCGACGTACGACGGGTCCTGGCCGGCGGCCTGCAGCGGCGTCGGGATGTCCGACAGCTCCACGCCGGGGGCGCCGGTCAGCAGTTCGGTCGCGCGGGCGACCGAAAGCGGCTGCGAGAACTCGGCGTTGATCGAGATCGAGTGCCCGGAGAACACCGGCACCCGCACACAGGTGCACGAGACCCGCAGCTCCGGGATGCTCAGGATCTTGCGGCTCTCGTTGCGGAACTTCTTCTCCTCGTCCGTCTCGAACTCGCCGTCGTCCACAATGGACCCGGCGAGCGGGAGGACGTTGTGTGCGATGGGCCGCGCGTACTTCTTCGGCTCGGGGAAGTTCACCGCCGAGCCGTCGTGGGTCAGCGCGCCCGCGTTCGCCGCCGCGGCGGCGAGCTGGCCTTCCAGCTCCTCCACACCGGCGAGCCCGCTGCCGGACACGGCCTGGTAGGTGCTGGCGACCAGCCGCACCAGGCCCGCTTCGGCGTGCAGCGGCTTGAGCACCGGCATCGCGGCCATGGTGGTGCAGTTGGGGTTCGCGATGATCCCCTTGCGCGCCTCCTTGACCGCCTCCGGGTTGACCTCGCTGACGATCAGCGGGACGTCCGGGTCCATCCGCCACGCCGACGAGTTGTCGATCACCGTGGCGCCTGCCGCGGCGAATCGCTCCGCCTGCGCCTTGGAGGTCGCGCCACCGGCCGAGAACAGCGCGATGTCCAAACCGGACGGATCCGCGGTCGTCGCGTCCTCGATGACGATTTCGCCGTCACCCCAAGGAAGCTTCGAACCGGCGGACCGCGCCGAGGCGAAGTACCGCATTTCGGCGACCGGGAAACCCCGTTCGGCCAGCAGACGGCGCATCACGCCGCCGACCTGACCGGTCGCCCCGACCACGCCTACCCGCAAACCTCCGGACATCAGCGACCACTCCCCGCGTAGACGACGGCTTCTTCGTCGCCGCCGAGTTCGAACGCCTCGTGGATCGCGCGCACCGCGTCGTCGAGCTGCGCGTCCCGGATCAGGACCGAGATCCGGATCTCCGAGGTGTTGATGATTTCGATGTTGACGCCCGACTGGGCGAGCGCCTCGCAGAACGTCGCCGTGACACCGGGGTGCGAACGCATCCCGGCGCCGACGAGCGAGACCTTGCCGACGTGGTCGTCGTAGAGGACCGACTCGAAGCCGATCTCGTCCTTGATCTTCTCCAGCGACTGCACGGCCTTGGCCCCGTTGGCCTTCGACAGGGTGAAGGTGATGTCGGTGCGGCCCGAGACGGTGCTGGACACGTTCTGCAGCACCATGTCGATGTCGATCTCGTCGTCGGCGATCACCCGGAAGATCCTGGCGGCGGCGCCGGCGTGGTCCGGCACCCCGGTCACCGTGATCTTGGCTTCGGAGCGGTCGTGCGCCACACCGGTGATCAACGCTTGTTCCACGGGGATCTCCTCGATAGAACCGGTCACCGTGGTGCCCGGCTTGTCACTGTAGGAAGAACGGACTCGGATCGGGACGCCGTAGCGGCGCGCGTACTCCACCGAGCGCAGGTGCAGGATCTTCGACCCGCTCGCCGCCAGCTCCAGCATCTCCTCGTAGGCGATGGTGTCGAGCTTGCGGGCGTCGGACACGACCCGGGGATCGGCGGTGTACACACCGTCCACATCGGAATAGATCTCGCAGACGTCGGCGTTCAGCGCGGCGGCCAGCGCCACGGCGGTGGTGTCCGAACCGCCGCGGCCGAGGGTGGTGATGTCCTTGGTGTCCTGCGACACCCCCTGGAAGCCCGCCACCAGCGCGATGTAGCCCTGGTCGAGCGCTTCGGTCACCCGGCTGGGGCTGACGTCGATGATCCGCGCGTTGCCGTGCACCGACGTCGTCACCACGCCCGCCTGCGAGCCGGTGAACGACCAGGCCTCCGCGCCCTGCGCCGAAATCGCCATCGCCACCAGGGAGTTGGAGATGCGCTCACCCGCGGTGAGCAGCATGTCCATCTCGCGTTCCGGCGGCGCCGGATTGACCTGCTGCGCCAGGTCGAGCAGCTCGTCGGTCGTGTCGCCCATGGCGGAGCAGACGACGACCACGTCGTTGCCGGCCTTCTTGGTGGCGACGATGCGTTCCGCGACGCGTTTGATCCGGTCGGCACTTTCCAGCGACGAACCGCCGTACTTCTGGACCACGAGGGCCACGCCCGAACCTCCTCGACGGGCCGGGCGTGCTCCTGGTGGGCACCGAGGAGCCCCCGCGTCCCTTATTTGGGCGAAAGCCTACCGGGGTGACGCGCGCTCGCCACCCTCGTAAGTGGTCCTGACCACCACTTCGAAGACTCCGGGAAGTAAATCTTCCTTGACACCAACGAAATAGTCGGAGGGCTTTCGCTTTAGTGACGGAGAGCACCCCCTTGTTAGGGTCCGACCGTGCACAAACCCGCCGAAACAAGTACCCCAATCGCGTCGATCCTGGCCCACCGTTGGAGCCCGCGCGCCTACGACGAGTCAGCGATCGTCACCGAAGGCCAGCTCCGCGCGCTGCTCGAAGCGGCCCGCTGGGCGCCGTCGTTCGGCAACACCCAGCCCGCCCGCTACCTGGTCGGCCTCCGGGGAACGCCGTCGTTCGACCGCATCCTCTCGACGCTCAACTCGGGCAACCGGGCGTGGGCCCATCGCGCCGGGCTGCTGCTGATCGGCGTGATGGTGACCACGAACGAGAAGGGCGAAGTCCCGTACGCCGAGTACGGGCTGGGGCTGGCGAGCGAGAATCTCGTGCTCCAGGCCGTCGACCTCGGCTTGATCGCACACCAGATGGCGGGCTTCTCCGCCGAAGCGGCGAAGGACTTCTTCGGCCTCCCCGACGACGTCGTCCCCAAGGTCGCGATCGCCGTCGGCTCGCCCGCGGACCCCTCGGTGCTCGAAGAAGACTGGCGCATCGAGCGCGAGAAGGCGCCGCGCGAGCGAATCCCGCTGGCTGAATTCGCCTACGCCGACGCCTGGGGCACGAGCGCCTTCGACGGCTGAGGGAGCCAGCGAAGGGCGAGGATCCCGAGCCCGACGTGCAGCAGGCTCAGCACCGCGACGGCGGCGTGGAGGCCCGCGACGAAGGCTTCCTTCGCGTCAAGAGCGGTCGTGGGCGCGATATCGAGGGTCTCGCCGAGTGTCGGCGCGAGATCCGGCCCAACGAGGCGGAACACCAGCGCGGCGAGCGAGCCCATGAGCGCGATCCCCAGCGCGTTGCCGATCTCGTTGCTCGTTTCGGCGATCGCGCCCGCCGCTCCCGCGCGCTCGGCGGGCACCGCGGCGACGGCCGTGTCCGCCACCAGGCTGAACGAGATGCCGTAGCCGATACCCGCGACCACCGTCGACGCGACGTACCAGCCCGCCCCGCCCGTGACCCCGGTCAGGAGCAGCAGCGCCAGCCCGGCGGCGATGGAGAAGTGGCAGCCGAGCAGCGCCGCGCGTGCGCCGATCCGGTCGACCAGAGCGGGCGTGACGACGCACATGATCGTGAGCACGGCCGCGCCCGGCAGCGCCAGCAACGCCGCTTGCAGCACGGGCAGGCCGAGCACGGACTGCAGGTAGGTCCCCGACAGGAACGCGGCCGCCGACCACGCCGCCAGCGGCAGCAGCCCGGTGACGATCGCGATCGTGAAGACGCGGTCGCGGAACAGGGAGAACTCGACCAGCGGATACTCCAGGCCCCGCTGACGCCGGGCGAACCACACCAGCAGCCCGGCTCCGGCGATCGCGGCCAAGCCCGCGGTGACGGACAGGAAGTCGGCGGCCGCGTGCTTGATCCCGTAGATCGCGAGCAGGAGACCGGCGGCGGAGAGCACGACGCTCAGCACATCGACGCGCCCCTTCCCGGTGGCCCGCACCTCCCGCAGCAGCACCGGCGCGAGCGCCAGGAACACCGCGATCACCGGCAGGTTGACCAGGAAGACCGAGCCCCACGCGAACCGTTCCAGCAGGACACCGCCGACGACCGGGCCGATCGCGAAACCGGCGGCGAACGCGGCCGCGAAGATCCCGATGGCCCGCGCCCGGCGGCGCGCGTCGGGGAAGAGCTCGCTCAACACCGCCAGCGCGGACGGCAGCAGCGTCGCTCCCGCCAACCCCATCAGGGCACGGAACGTGATGAGCAGCTCCGGGTTCGGGGCGAACGCGGCGCCCGCCGAACCGATGCCGAACACCGCGGCGCCGATCATCAGCAGTCTCAGCCGTCCGTACCGGTCGCCGATGGCGCCGAACGCGATCAGCAGCGAGCCGACCGCGAAACCGTAGACGTCGAGGATCCACAGCGCCTGATCGGCCGTGGGCGTGAGCGCCTGGCTGATCTTGGGCATCGCGAGGAACAGGATCGATCCGTCCATGGAGACCAGGAACACCGGGCAGAGGATCACCAGCAGGCCGAACCAGGCCCGCGTGTGCTGTCGTGTCATGGCCTCGACGCTGCACCGGCTTCGGGAACGCGACCATCCCCGTGCCGTGGGTACACCCGGCAGGTACACCCACGCGGCGGCCGGAGAATTTAGGCTCGGGGTCATGGAAAGCCTCGGCGTGTACCTCAAGAGCCGTCGTGATCGCGTGACGCCCGCCGACATCGGGCTGCGCACCTACGGCACGTCGCGCCGCGTGCCCGGCCTGCGCCGCGAGGAACTCGCCCAGCTCGCCGGGGTCAGCGCCGGGTACTACACGCGGCTGGAGCAAGGACTGGCCGAGACCGCTTCACGGCAGGTACTCGACGCGCTCGCCCGCGCGCTCCGGCTCGACGACGTCGAGACCGGCCATCTGCACAACCTCGCCCGGCAGACCTCGCTCCCGAAGCTGTCCGACCCCGGCCCGGAAGACCCGCACCCGCGGGTCCTCGCGCTGCTGGAGAACCTCGGCGAGGCCGTGCCCGCCCTGGTCTTCGGCCGTCGCGGCGACGTGCTCGCGTGGAACCGCGCCGGGCACACGCTCATGGCCGAACACCTCGATTTCGACGCGCCGAAGGATCCCGAACGGCGGCCTTCGCTGCCGCGCATGTTCTTCCTGGACCCGCTGACCCGCGATCTTCACCGGAACCGGGCCGAACTCGCGCCGATCCACGTCGCCTATCTGCGGCTGACCGCGGGCCGCTATCCCACCGACGCCCGCCTTGCCGGGCTCATCGGCGAACTTTCGATGCGCAGCGACGAGTTCGCGACCCTGTGGGCGACCGGCGACGTCGCCGACTGCACCGTCGGGCCCATGCATCTGCGGCACCCCACGGTCGGTGCGGTGAACGTCGACTACCAGGTGTGGCTCCAGCCCGACAGCCCCGACCACCGGCTGGAGATCTACACGCCGAAGGACCAGGGATCCGCCGACGCGCTGAAGATCCTTCGCTATTGAGCGGTGGGGCGAAGGTGGCCTTCACAGACTTCGGCAGGGAAAGTGCCGGTACGGCGCTGGGCCGGGATGGTGATGCCAGGCGAGGACGTTGCGAAAGCCACATTCGCAACCCGTCCAGGTCGACCGAAGTACGTGAAGCGGTACCGCTCACACTCTCGCTAACCTGGGGTCATGGGGGCCTTTCGCAGCGTTCTCCGCAACGAATCACGCACGATGGCCGGGCTCTGGCTGTATCTCAGGCGCCGGAAGGACGGAATCGACGGGGGCGCCGTCGCGGTGCCCTACGGCGCGAACGGGAAGTCGATCTTCATCGTGCTCGCCGTGGTGAGCGCCGTCGAAGCGGGACTGTTCTGGCTGCTCGACTTCGGCCTCGTCGTCGACCTTCTGCTGCTGGCCCTCGGCGTGTACTCGGCGCTGCTGGTGTTCGGGGTCTACGCCGGCACCGTCGTCCGGCCGCACGTGATCTCGTCGCGCGAGGTGCGGGTGCGCTACAGCTCCTTCTACGACGTGCGGATCCCGCGGGAGAACGTCGTGAGTCTGCGGCACGTGAAGGAAAGCCACGATCCCCTCAAGGCTCAGAAGTTCCGCGACGAAACCTGGCTCAGTCACGACAACTTCTACGAGACCAACCTGATCGCCGAACTGCGCGAGCCGATCACGGTGACCCGGCCGCTCGGCGCGACCGAGACGGTCCGCGTCGTGAAATTCCAGGCGGACGACCCGAAAGCCGCCGTCGAGGCCTACGAACGGCTCGCCCCAGACCGCATTTAGTCCTCTGAATGCGGCTAGTTCGCTCCGCCCACGCGACGGATGATCTTGGCGAGGATTCCCGTGACCACCATCCAGAAGACCGCGGCGATGCCGTAGTTGATCAGCACGCGGAGCTTGGCGTCTTCGGGCATGAAGAGGTCCTTGAAGCCGAGCAGCAGCCCGTCGGCCCAGCCGCGGACGAACGACACGATGCCGTTGTCGGGGTTCGCCTCGCCGATCACGAAGACGACGTGCAGCACGAGGATGGCCGCGAAGACCAAGCCGACCCAGCGGACCACGCTCGCCAGCACCCCGGCCGCGCGGCCGCCGCCCGCTCGCCAGTCGACCTTGCGTCTGGTCGGCTGATCAGCGGTTTCCTTCTCTTCAGCGTGCTCGCCCATGCCGGGCAGTGTGGCACGGCGCCTGGTCCGAATGCTACCCGCGAGTAACCCGAATGGGCGCCACTCTGGTCACGGTTCGATCGCGGCCCGGGTTTCCTTTCGGGAGATCACGCGGTTAAGGTGGCGTCGTGGCTCGAGCTCTCCTGCTTCGCTGCCGCGACGGGGCCTGATCGGACCGGCTCCCCGTCGCGGGGCTTCGTGGTGCCGGTCGTCGCACCCGATCCTTCAGGAGAAGCGTCCCCTCATGAACATCCGCAAACCCACCCGTCCTGCCCCTGCCGAGCAGGCTTCGTGGAACACCCAGCGCGGCACTTCGATGCCCGTACACCGCTATCGCCCCTGGTACGACCTGGTCGAGGACATCTCGCTGCCCGACCGCACCTGGCCGGACAAGCGCATCGACACCGCGCCGCTGTGGTGCGCCGTCGACCTGCGTGACGGCAACCAGGCCCTGATCGACCCGATGTCGCCCGCGCGCAAGCGCAAGTTCTTCGACCTGCTGGTCCGCATGGGCTACAAGGAGATCGAGGTCGGCTTCCCGGCGGCGTCGCAGACGGACTTCGACTTCGTCCGCGAGATCATCGACGAGGGCGCCATCCCCGACGACGTCAGTATCCAGGTGCTGACCCAGTGCCGACCGGAGCTGATCGAGCGCACCTTCAAGGCGCTCGAAGGCGCGCCGCGCGCGATCGTCCACATCTACAACTCGACCTCGATCCTGCAGCGCCGCGTCGTGTTCCGCGAGGAGCGCATCGGCATCACGAAGATCGCTTCGCAGGCAGCGGAGCTGGTCGTCGACTACGCCGCGAAGCAGCCGGACACCGACTTCCGGTTCCAGTACTCGCCGGAGTCCTACACCGGCACCGAGCTGTCGTACGCGCTCGAGGTCTGCAACACCATCACCGAGATCTGGCAGCCGACGCCGGAGAAGCCGGTGATCCTGAACCTGCCCGCGACCGTCGAGATGGCGTCGCCGAACGTCTACGCCGACTCGATCGAGTGGATGCACCGCAACCTGGACCGCCGCGATTCGGTGATCCTGTCGCTGCACCCGCACAACGACCGCGGTACCGGTATCGCCGCCGCCGAGCTGGGCTTCCAGGCGGGCGCGGACCGGATCGAAGGCTGCCTGTTCGGCAACGGCGAGCGCACCGGCAACGTCGACCTGGTCGCGCTGGGCATGAACCTGTACAGCCAGGGCGTCGACCCGCAGATCGATTTCTCCGACATGGACGAGATCAAGCGGACCGTCGAATACTGCAACCAGCTGCCGGTGCACGAACGCAGCCCGTGGGCCGGTGACCTGGTGTTCACCGCGTTCTCCGGCAGCCACCAGGACGCGATCAACAAGGGCCTCGACGCGCTGAAGGCCGCCGCCGACAAGGTGGGGACGCCGGTCGACGAGCACCCGTGGGAGGTCCCGTACCTGCCGATCGACCCGAAGGACATCGGCCGCAACTACGAGGCCGTGATCCGGGTGAACTCGCAATCCGGAAAGGGCGGCGTCGCCTACATCATGAAGGCCGAGCACCAGCTCGACCTGCCGCGGCGCCTGCAGATCGAGTTCTCGAAGGTCGTCCAGCGCCACACCGACACCGAGGGCGGCGAGGTCGACCCGGCCACGATGTGGAACGCGTTCTCGGCCGAGTACCTGGAGCTGAAGACGCCGCTGGAGCTGGTGCGCCAGCACGTCAGGGACAACGGCGACGGCGAGTACGACATCACCGCCACCGTGCGGGTCGAGGGTGACGAGCACGAGGTCACCGGCCGCGGCAACGGCCCGATCGCGGCGTTCTTCGACGCGCTGTCGACCGTCGGGTACGACCTGCGGCTGCTGGACTACAGCGAGCACACGCTCTCGCCGGGCGACGACGCGCGGGCCGCGTCGTACATCGAGTGCGCGATCTCCGACCGGGTGTACTGGGGCATCGGGATCGACCCGTCGATCGTGACCGCCTCACTGCGGGCCGTCGTCTCGGCCGTGAACCGGGCTCACCGGTAGTTTCCGCCGTTCCGTGAAGGCCTCCTTCACTACCTTGAGGGTAGGGAAGGAGGCCTTCACGGCTTTCAGGCTTCGCCGTAACTCGCGTGATCGAAGGCGTAACTCGCGTGTCTGAAGGCGTATCTCGCGTGATTGGGGCCGGAACGCCTTCCATCACGCGAGTTACGGCTCCAATCACGCGAGTTACGCCGAAATGCCGCGGAAGGTGGCGGCTACAGGGCCTTCACGGCGGCCAGGACGTCGGCCGGGTCGGTGCGCGTCGTGTAGTCCGGGTGCACGTCGATGTACCGGATGACACCTTCAGCGTCCACGACCAGGACGGTCGGATAGGGCAGCTCCCATTCCGCCGCGCCGTTGATCTTCTCGACGTCGCCGATGAGCGTGTCGAAAGCCGGCTTCGTCTCCGGGGCCAGCCGGAACGTGATGCCGAGCGCGCGGCCGAGCACGTTGTCCACATCGGACAGCACGGCGAACTCCAGATCCTTTGTGGACAGGGAGTCGTCCGGCAGCTGCGGGCTGACGGCGACCAGCTTCACCCCCAGATTCTCCAGCTCCGGCAACAATTCCTGCTGATACGTGCGCAAGGCCAGGTTGCAGTACGGACACCACGCGCCGCGGTAGAACACCACGACCGCGGGCCCGTCTGCGACCCGGACCCGCTCGCCGCCGGCGTCCGGCAGCACGAGCTCCGGCATCGCCGTTCCCGGCTTCGCGGCCGCCTCGGCGACCACTCCCACGAACGCCGCCCGGTCGGCCTTGAGCACCTCGGCGACCTCGGCCGGGACGTGGTTCGCGACGGATTCCCGCAGCTCGGCGAGGTCGGTGTTGAGATCCCCCATGTCGGCTCCTTTGGTTGTACTGATTGGTACAGTAAGACCGACTGTACTATCCGGTACATGAGTGGTCAACCGGCGAAGACCCCGCAGGGGCGGATGACGAGGGACGCGATCGTCGACGCGGCGGCGGAGCTGATGTACGTCAACGGCGTCGCCGGGACGAGTGTCGACAAGGTGCTCGCTGCGAGCGGCGCCGGAAAATCGCAGATGTACCACTACTTCAAGAACAAGGATCAGCTCGTCGAGGCGGTCATCGCCCGCTTCCTCGAGAAGATCCTCGGCAACCAGCCGACCATTTTCGCGTTGCACGACTGGGCCGATTTCGACCAGTGGGCCGGGGAGATCCTGGCCATCCAGACCACCCCCAAGGGACCGATCGCCTGCCCGCTGGGCAACCTCACCGGCGAACTCGGCGACGACCCCAAGATGGCGCCGCTGCTGGACAAGGCCTACCGCGAATGGGAGTCACATCTCCAGCGCGGCCTGGAATCGTTGCAGGAACAGGGAAAGCTCGCCGCGGACGCCGATCCGGCCAGGCTCGCCCAAGCGGCGATGAGCTGCGTCCAGGGCGGCCTGCTGATGGCCCACCTGCGCCATGACGTCACGCCGATCGCCGACGCGCTCCAGATCGCGCTGGATCACCTGAAGAGTCACGCTCGCCCGTGAGCGCGCCGACCTCGTCGGCGAGCGCGTCGAGCACCTTCGCCACCGCCGGCCGGGAAGACGCCCCGAGCCGGTAGACCGCTTCCACGTGCCGCGCCGCCTTGATCCCGGCGAGCGGGCGGCCGACCAGACCGCTGCCGCGTCGAGTGTCCATTGTGTACCGGGGCAGCAGCGCGATCCCGTGCCCGGCGGCGACGAGCCGTTCGGTGATGCGGAAATCGTTGATGCGCTGGACGACCTGCGGGCGCACACCGGTGCGGATGATCAGCGACTGGAGGATGTCGTCCACCGGGAATCCGGCGTTGACGCTGATCCAGCGTTCGTCGGCCAGTTCGGCCAGCTCGATGCGGCGCCGTTTCGCGAGCCGGTGCCCGGCAGGGAGCGCGACGTCGAGCGGCTCACGCAGCAGATGCCGCGTCTCCAGCCGGTCCGAGCCGAGCGACGGCGCGTGCTCGTCCCGGTGCGCCACCACGATGTCGTAATCCGCGACGAGCCCGGGGACCTCCGGCGGGGTCATGTCGACGTCGCGCACGATGACGTCCAGCCCGTCGAACTCCGCCGTCCGGTGCAACAGTCCTGGCAACAGCATCAACCCGGCCGACTGGAAGATCGCCACCCGGACCCGGCCGCGCGGGGCACTGCGGTAAGTGTCCAATTCGGACTCCGCGCGTTCGAGGGCGGCGAGCACGTCGTCCGCGCGGGCGACCAGCGCGCGGCCCGCGTCGGTCAGCCGCAGGCCGCGACCGGCGGGTTCGGTCAGCGCGAGACCGACGTCACTCTGCAGGGCGCGCAACTGCTGGGAAACCGCGGACGGCGTGCAGTGCAACGCCTTCGCGGCAGCCGTCACGCTGCCACGATCGGCGAACTCCCGCAGGGTCCGCAACCGGCCGATGTCCATACCGCCAGCATATGTGAAGCCGAACTGAACGATCGCTGCAAATATTCTCGCTGGTCCTAAAGGGTCGTTCCACGTAAGAGTGAAGACATGCCCGCCCGCGATCGTCTGCTCGCCCTGCTCGTCGCCGTCCTCTGGGGCTGCAACTTCCTCGCCATCCACGCCACCCTCGGCCAGTTCCCTCCCGTCTTCGCCGGCGGGCTGCGCTTCGCGGTCATCGCGATCCCGACGATTCTGTTCGTCCCGTGGCCGAAGGTGAAGATCCGCCACCTGATCGGCTACGGGCTGGGCTTCGGCACCGGGCAGTTCGTGTTCCTCTTCATCGCGATGGACACCGGCATGCCGACCGGGCTCGCGTCGCTGGTGCTGCAGGCGTCGGCCCCGTTCACCGTCCTGCTCGGCGCCGTCTTCCTGCGCGAACGCGTGTCCGGACGGCAGCTCACCGGCATCCTGCTCGCCGTCGCCGGGATGGCGACGATCGCCTGGCAGCAGGCGGGGAACGCCGCCCTGCTGCCGGTGATCCTGACCCTGCTCGGCGCGCTGAGCTGGGCGTTCGGCAACCTGAGCACCCGGCAGGCGGCACCGGACAACCCGCTGAACTTCGTCCTCTGGATGTCGGTGGTGCCGCCGCTGCCGATGTTCGCGCTGTCACTGGTCATGGAAGGCCCCGCCGAGATCGGGCACTCGCTGAGCACGCTCGGCACCACCACCGGCCTGATCGGCCTCGGCGGCCTGGCCTACGTCGTGCTGTTCGGCACGATCGTCGGCTCCGGGATCTGGACGTCGCTGATGCGCCGCAACCCGGCGGGCGTGGTCGCGCCGTTCTCCCTGCTGGTGCCGGTGGTCGGACTGTCGATGGCCTTCCTGGTCCTCGACGAACGCCCCTCACTGGTGGAGATCCTCGCCGCGGCCGTGGTCATCGGCGGCGTCCTGTTCGGTTCGACGAAGCGCCGCGTGCGCGAGCCGGACTTTCTCGCCGAAGCCGAAACGCCTCAGCCCACTGGGGTGCGGTGAGGCGTTTGGGCACGACTTCCCTGCCGGGACAGGTGAACACCCGCCGCACGAAGTCCTGGTAGCGCCGTCGATCCGCGCCTTCGACGAGCGGACGCTCGCGGCGGGTCATGGTCAGCAGACCGCCGTCGACCCCGGGTTTCGGGCGGAAGGCCGTGGCGGGCACCCGGCCCGCCAGCCGGAAGTCGAACCACGGCCACCACTGCGCGGTCATCATGGTCGCGCCGCCGACCCCGGCCCGGCGGCGCGCCACCTCCCACTGCATGAGCAGGACAGCGTCCGTCCAATCGGGAGCGGCCAGGACGTGGCGCAGCGTCGCCGTGGTCAGGTGGAACGGCAGGTTGCCGACCAGTACATGTGGCGTCTTCGGCAGAGGGAACCGCAGGTAGTCCGCCGTGACGATCTCCGTGGACGCCCGGACGCGGCCCGCCAGCCTGGCGGCGCGGCGGGCATCGATCTCGATGCCGGTCAGCGGCCTGCCGAGCCGTTCCAACGGGAGGGTCAGGGCGCCGTCGCCCGTGCCGAATTCGATGATCGGCCCGCCGGTCGCGGCGACGAGCCGCACGACGGTTTCGATGGTCGTCCGGTCGATGAGGAAGTTCTGGCCGAGTTCATGACGGCCAGGACGCTGTGTGCGCAAGGGATCTCCGCGGCTTCGAGGTGAGCCGGGCAGCACGAGGCAGGCCCGGCGATGACTCGCTCGGGCGGCGGTTCCTTGCTGGACGCTGGGGATCCGCCGCTAGGCGCGGCGGGTCCTGGTGAACGCGGAAGCACACATGGCGGCGAAACTACCTCGGGCCGGAGGCAGCGCGCCAACCGTTTTCTACGCGCCGATCCGGCTCGTGCCGAGGTGCTCGACCGGGCCGGACAACGCGGCCTTGACGTGGCGGGTGAGGTCGTCGGTGAGTACCTCGGTCTCGCCCTTTTCGAGGCCGTCGACGACCTGGCGGGCGACGTCGCGGGGGTCGTTCTTGGGGATATCGAGGCCCTGGGTCATGTCGGTGTCGGTGTAGCCGAGGTGGACGCCGACGACCTGCGTGCCCTGTTCGGCGAACTCGATGCGGAGCGAATTGGTGAGCGACCAGAAGGCCGCCTTCGACGCGCCGTAGGAGCCCGACCCGGCCGCCCACGACAGGATCGAGTGCACGTTGACCAGCGCTCCGCCGTCCTTGAGGCGCGGCGCAAACGCTTGCGCGATGCGCAGCGCGCCGAAGACGTTCGTTTCGAAGACCGGGCGGTGCGCGTCGACGTCTTCGGTGAGCAGCGAGCCGAGGCCGAGCACCCCGGCGTTGTTGAAGACGATCGTGGCGTCACCCGCCTTCTCCGCCAGCGCGCGGACGGATTCCGGATCGGTGACGTCGAGCGGGAGCGGGACGATCCGCGGGTCGGTCTCCTCGCGCGGCGCCCTGGCGGTCGCGTAGACCTTGGCGGCGCCGCGGGCGAGCAGTTCGGCGACGAACGCCTTGCCGAGTCCGCGCTGTCCGCCGGTGACCAGGACGACGGCGCCTTCGATGGAGGTCATGATTAAGCTCCCTTGACAGAGGTGTTCTTGGTTTGCCTCTGTCGTCAGCATGGCGACGCCAGCCGACAGAGTCAAGTACGCTTGACCTATGTCATGGACCGCGACGGACCGATACCGGTTACGCACCGCCCCCTCGGGGCTGGCGCTCGTTCAGGACTTCCTCAACACGAAGGCGATCAAGACATACGGCCTCGACCTGCTGAGCGACGCCGACCTCACGCGGCCTTGGGCCGCCGAGGCGCTGGCGGAATGGTCGCGAGCACGGGACGTCGAGGTGCCCGAGATCACGCTGGGGCCGGGCGACCTTCGCGCGCTTCGGGACCTGCGAGAGACGTTCGTTTCACTCGTGGAAGGCGGGGACGCGGACTTCGGCAAACCGGTCAAGGCGGAACTGGCCCTGCGCGACGGCGTCGTCCGGCTGTTCCCGTCCGGCACCGGACGGCAGTGGCTCGCGTCGGCGTTGTGGACGGAGACGCTGCTCGCGCAGCAGGCCGGGATCTGGCCGCGGCTGAAACTGTGCCGTCTCGACGGCTGCCGTTCGGCGTTCTACGACGTCTCGCGCAACAACAGCGGCGTCTGGCACGACGTGCGCACCTGCGGGAATGTCGCGAACCTGCGGGCCGCGCGGGAGCGGAAGAAGGCGCTCAGCTGAACGAAGCCAGCGCCGTGGGGATCGGGATCTCGCCGCCGATGACGTCGAAACCCCGGTTCCCGGTGAGCGGCTCCTCCAGCGTGGCGACCAGGACGGCGGCGACGTCCGCGCGGGAGACGCGGCCCGGTTCGAGGTGACCGGCGATCTTGACGTGGCCGGTGGGCTGGTCGTCGGTGAGCGTGCCAGGCCGGACGATCGTCCAGTTCAGGCTGGAGCGCCGCAGGACACTGTCGGAAATCTGCTTCGCCATCAGGATCGACCGCACCAGGCGATCGCCCTGGTCCGGCGAATCCGCGAACTGCGCGGAAAGCTGCACGAATCGCGAGACACCCGCCTTCTCGGCGGCGCGGATCGCGGTGATCACGCCGTCGCGGTCGACGAGGTCGACCGAGGCCTGATCGGGATCGGGTGCGCCGATCGCGGTGATCACCACCTCGGAACCGGCGAGCGCCTCGACGAGGTCTTCCGCGTCGGCGGTGACGTCCGCGACCACGGTTTCGGCGCCGAGACCGGCGACCTCCTCCGCGCGGCGACGGCTGCGCAGCCCCGCCCGCACCTGATGGCCCCGCCCCCGCAGAAGCCGGACCACGTGGATCCCCGTCCGCCCCGACGCTCCCAGCACTGTGACCCGCATGACACCGAGTCTGCCCGAAGGCGGCCTTCCGCGCCGGTCAAGCGCCTGCCCGCACTCAGTCCGCTAAATGCGGCCAGCCTTAAGCTCTCGCCGCCGGACCGCGTGTTGGGGGAACCACCATACGCACAATTTAGGGTTGGAGCATGGGGTTTGGGAAACCCACAGCACCACAGTAGAGGAGAAAAAAAGGTGCACAAACTG
>NZ_JBHVKW010000081.1:0-40446 GCF_042797905.1 Amycolatopsis sp. NPDC057786 | reverse complement strand
GGCACCGGTGAGGGTGCCCGGCCCGCCGGGGAAAGCGTCAGTCTCCGAAGATCAGAGGCTGTTGTACAGCTCGCGCGCCAGGACGGCGGTCTCGCTCGGGGTCTTCCCGACCTTGACGCCGGCGGCCTCGAGGGCCTCCTTCTTGGCGGCGGCCGTGCCGGAGGAACCGGAGACGATGGCGCCGGCGTGGCCCATGGTCTTGCCCTCGGGCGCGGTGAAGCCCGCGACGTAGCCGACGACCGGCTTCGTCACGTTGTCCTTGATGTAGGCCGCGGCGCGCTCTTCGGCGTCGCCGCCGATCTCGCCGATCATCACGATGACCTTGGTCTCGGGGTCGGCCTCGAACGCCTCGAGGGCGTCGATGTGCGTCGTGCCGATGACCGGGTCGCCGCCGATGCCGACACCGGTCGAGAAACCGATGTCACGCAGCTCGTACATCATCTGGTAGGTCAGCGTGCCCGACTTCGACACGAGACCGATCGGGCCGGCACCGGTGATGTCGGCCGGGATGATGCCCGCGTTCGACTTGCCGGGGCTGATCACGCCGGGGCAGTTCGGCCCGATGATCCGGGTCTTGTTGCCGGTCGCGACGGCGTGCGCCCAGAAGTAGGCCGAGTCGTGCACCGGGATGCCCTCGGTGATCACCACGGCGAGCGGGATCTCGGCGTCGATCGCCTCGATGACCGCGTCCTTGGCGAACTTCGGCGGCACGAAGATGACCGAAACGTCGGCGCCGGTCTCCTTGATGGCTTCCTCGACCGTGCCGAACACGGTGAGGTCCTTGCCCTCGATGGAGACGGTCTGGCCTGCCTTGCGGGCGTTGACGCCACCCACGATGTTCGTGCCGGACTTCAGCATCTTGGTCGCGTGCTTCATGCCCTCGGAGCCGGTGAGCCCCTGGACGATGACCTTGCTGTTCTCGTTGATGAAGATCGACATCTCACGCACCTGCCGCGGCGAGCTCGGCGGCCTTGTCGGCCGCGTTGTCCATTGTGTCCACCACGGTGACGAGCGGGTGGTTCGCGTCGGCAAGGATCTGACGTCCCTCGACGACGTTGTTGCCGTCCAGCCGCACGACGAGCGGCTTGGTGGCCTCGTCGCCCAGGATCTTCAGCGCTTCGACGATGCCGTTCGCGACCGCGTCGCAAGCGGTGATGCCACCGAAGACGTTGACGAAGACGCTCTTCACGTCGGTGTCGTTGAGGATGACGTCCAGACCGGCCGCCATGACCTCGGCCGAAGCGCCGCCGCCGATGTCGAGGAAGTTGGCGGGCTTGACGCCGCCGTGCTTCTCGCCCGCGTACGCCACGACGTCCAGCGTGGACATCACGAGGCCCGCGCCGTTGCCGATGATGCCGACCTCGCCGTCGAGCTTGACGTAGTTGAGGTCCTTGGCCTTGGCCTTCGCCTCGAGCGGGTTCTCCGCGTCCTTGTCGACCAGGGCCTCGTGGCCCGGCTGACGGAACGAGGCGTTCTCGTCGAGGGTGACCTTGCCGTCGAGGGCGATGATCTTGTCCTGCGGGTCACGGACCAGCGGGTTGACCTCGACCAGCGTGGCGTCCTCGGAGACGAAGGTCTCCCAGAGCTTCACGACGACGTCGGCGGCCTCGTCGACGATCTTCTCCGGGAACTTGCCCGCGGTCAGGATCTCGACGGCCTTCGCCTTGTCGACACCGATGATCGCGTCGACCGGGATCTTCGCGAGCGCTTCGGGACGCTCGACGGCCAGCTGCTCGATCTCCACGCCGCCTTCGGCGGAAGCCATCGCGAGGAAGGTGCGGTTCGCACGGTCCAGCAGGAAGGAGAAGTAGTACTCCTCGGAAATGTCCGAGGCTTCGGCCACCAGCACGCGACGCGTGATGTGGCCCTTGATGTCCAGACCGAGGATCGCCTCGGCCTTCTCGGCGGCCTCATCCGGCGTCTGGGCCAGCTTGACGCCGCCCGCCTTGCCGCGGCCGCCGGTCTTGACCTGAGCCTTGATGACGACCTGGTTGCCGATCTTCTCGGCGGTGGCCTTGGCTTCTTCGGGGGTGTTTGCCACGGCACCCGGCAGAACCGGTACTCCGTGGGCGGCGAAGAGATCCCTCGCCTGGTATTCGTAGAGGTCCACTACTCCAGTCTCCTGACGACACGCCACTGTGGTGGTCCGTTGCCGGACCGCGCTGTCGGACCAGTCGAGGTTAGCGACCTGCGCAGAAGCAGGGGACTCCGCACCTGGTGAAGTCGGTCACCGTACGCGGTCAGACGGTGTTTCCACGGTGTGAGACCGCACACCGGAGACCCAGTTCGCCGCGTTTTCCAGGGATTCGAAGGAGTTCTCGAACCCGCTCGGACCGTTACCGACCGCGAAGAGGAGAACCCCGGGGACGGCGTCGGCCAGGCCTTCCGGTTCGCTCGCGCCGCACAGGACGCCGAGGATGTCCGGATCCTCCTGTTCGACCGTTCTGGCCAGTTGGTCGACCGTGTCGAGACGCCCGGCGTAGACCACCTCGACGCCGTCGTCGCGCAGCAGCCGCCCGAGAGCGACGGCCGCGCCTTCCTCGACGTCGAACTCGGCCAGCACGACACGAAGGAGACGGCGCGTCATCCGGCCCGCCGTGAGCCCGCGACAGCCATCCCGGCCGTGACGAGGGTGACGACGGCGGCGCCCAGCGCGAGCCAGAACCCGATCCCGGCCGACGAGCCGTCGTACTCCGAGCCGACCAACGGAAGTTCCGCCGCGCGCAGGCCGAGCACCAGCGCGGCCCCGGCCAAGGCGGACGCCGCCGCGGCCGGCCGTGACCGCGGGACGAGCGCGTACAGGCCGAGAACGACCGCGAGCGCGCCGAGCAGGCCCCACGACGCCGCGCCGAAGTCCGACCACAGCCCGGGTGCGATGTAGCCGGGCGCGGTGAACACCGGCGTGCCGAACGCGGCGATCGCCAGTACCGCCGCCGCGACGAGCGGGGTGAGCACGTTCCCGCTCGCCCGCGTTCCGTCCAGGCCGGTGTCCATTTCCGAGTCGTCGTCGGAGACGTCACGTTCCACGACGCCGGTGATCACCGCCGCGAGCGCGGCCACGGCCGCCAGCACGAGCGCGATGAACGTCCACGTGACCCCGGGGCCAGCCGAAAAGCCGACCTTGTCCGGCAACGGCACCGGCAGGTCGACGCCGAAGAGCCCCGGGTCGACCGCCTTGTCCTCGGTCACGGACAAGGCGGCGCTCAGCACCGCCGCGCCCGCGAGGACGACACCCGCCCACGTGGCCGCGACGACTCCCCTCGCGAACGCCGAGAGCCGCGGCACGAAGACGAACAGCGCGGGCACGGCGAGCACGACCGCGGCGCCGAGCAGCAGCCAGCGCGCCGGTGTCTCGGGAACCGGCGTCGGCCCGTTGGCCTTCAGTACCGGGGTCAGCGCACCCGCGACCGCGGCCGCGGCGGCGAGCAGCGCCAGACCGCCGGTGACCAGCCGCCACCAGAACAGTCCCGGCAGCTTGGCCTCACCCGCCTGGTCACCGGTGACGGCCTCGCCGACTTCCGCGACGTCGAACCGCGTAAAGGCCAGCCCCACGAGCGCCAGTCCCGCGACGGTCACGACCACCGATCCCGGCGCGACCGAGAGCCGGTCCACGACCAGCCCCGCGATCACGGGCGGGACACCGACCGCCAGCGCCGCCAACCCCGCTCCGGCGAATCCGCCCTTGCCGACCCCTGCCGAAGGCGAACTCACCGCCACGAGCACGGTCAGCGGGAGCAAGGCCGCGAGCAACAGGTATCCGGCCATCGCGACGGTCGGGCCCTCGAAGGCGTTCTTGGCCAGGAGGTACGCGTTGCCCGAACCGAGCGGCGCGAGCAGCAGGCCCACCCCGCCCGCCACGCCGAGCACGGGACCGAGCAGCCGCCAGCGCCGCCGTCCGTCGAGTTCACCCGCCAGTTCCGCTTCGTCACGGGCGGCTCCGGCGGCGAACGCCCCGGCCGCGAGCGTGAGCAGGTGGCCCGCCACCAGCGGCCACAGTCCCGGCCCCGCCGGGGGGAGCGCGAGCAGCCGGTCGGCGAGGAACAGTTCCGGACGCGCGGCGAGGGAGCCGTCCGCGAGCAGCTGCAGGTCCAGCAGCAGCCGTCCGGGCGCGAGGGCGGTGAGCCCGAGGACCAGCCCCGCCGTGAGTCCCGTGCGTCCGGTGACCACCGCGTAGAGCACGGCCGCCGCGGGCGCCAAGGCCAGCACGACCAGCAGAGGAGCGGCGGTGAAACCAGGCGAACCGCCCTGGATGACGGGCAGCAGCGCGCCGGCGGCCAGCGCGACCGCACCGGCCGACACCAACCCCGCCGACAGCAGGAGCGCTCGCGGGCGGGAGCCCGGTTCGCTCCGGAGAAGTTCGGCGGACGCGGTACCGGGGACGGCTTGCCCGGCGGAGTCGCCAGGGTGCCGTGAGCGCGAAGTCATCGACGGCGACGCTAGCAAGCCGGGGCCGGCGGGGCCCGGCAGCAGGGCGCCCCAGCTCTCACCGGCGCCTAGTCAGGCCCTTGAAGTGGCCTAGCCGCGGTCAAACCTGCTTCAACACCGTCGGGCAACTACTTATTTCCCTCGTTTGCCCCCTTTCCGGCCCCCCGGTACCCCCGAACGGCCCTCTGATCTTGTAACGCAAGTCACACGGTTGTGAGTAAACCTGGTTTAACTTTGGGTAATCCTCACTGGACAACGGCCAGATCGCCGTCGCCCGATCGGCCGAGAGCGCCGCCAGATCTTGCTGATCGGGGTGCCGCTTCGTTACTGTCCCGGGGTCCCCATTACAGTCAGATCACGAATGAGAGCACCGAACGAACCACCCCCGAGGTCGTTCACCGGGATCCCCCGCCCGGGCTCTTGATCCGACTCCCCGAACACGGAAGGCCCCGTCTTGGCTTCACACCGCTCCCCCGGCGGCCAAGCTCCTTCCCCGGCGCTCGAGAACGCACTCGATGGTGCGGTCGTTCGCGTCCGGGGCTCGCACCGCCTGTCGCCCCCGTCCTCGGCCCTTCGTGGTCGTGTCGTGGTCGCGGCCGTCGCTGCCGGCGCCTTCGCGGCCGCCGCTGCCGGGCAGACCCTGAAGTCCGTTTCGGAATCCTCCGACGCCGCCGTCACCCCGCTGGCCAGTACCCAGGACGCGAGCGCCTCGTTCGCCCTCGGCGGCGGAGCCGGTGGTGGCGCCCCCGAGCTGCTGCCGACGAGCCAGTCGACGAACGCCTCCGCCGAAGCCCAGAAGCTCTCGGAGAACAACAGCATCACCCAGGCCCGCGTCAAGCGTGAGGCCGAAGCGGCCCGCAAGGCCGAAGAAGAGGCCAAGCGACCCAAGACCTGCATGCCGACCAAGGGCACCTTCACCTCGGGCTTCGGCGCCCGGTGGGGCACGAGCCACCTCGGCATCGACATCGCGGCCCCGATCGGCACCCCGATCGTCGCGGCCTCCGACGGCACGGTCGTCGAAGCCGGCCCGGCCAGCGGTTTCGGCCTCTGGGTCAAGGTCCAGCTCGCCGACGGCACCATCCACGTCTACGGCCACATGAACTCGTTCTCCGTCCGCGAAGGCCAGAAGGTCAAGTGCGGCGAGGAGATCGCCGAGGTCGGCAACCGTGGTCAGAGCACCGGCCCGCACCTGCACTTCGAGGTATGGCAGAACGGCACGAAGAAGATCGACCCGCGCCCGTGGCTCGCCGCCCGTGGCGTGAACGTCGGCTGATCGAGCCCCGGCTTTCCTTTCACCGCAACACCTTTTCACCACACCAGTGACTCCGCCCGCGGCAAGGGCGCGCCGGGCGACGACGCTCTGGCGCGCCTTCAAGACCTCCGCTTCCCCCTTCGAGGACAACGACTTCGAGAACGTTGGCTTCGAAGCCAATGGGAAGCGTCGTAGGCCATCCGGCCCGGAGCAGGTGTGGTCTTCCGGACCCTCAAAGCCCTCACGCGACGCCGCCGGGCAGTTTCCGGACGAAGTACCCCACGGCGATCTGCCAGACCGTGCAGAGACCCGCCGGGCGCCGTTCACTCGGCCGCCATCCGGCGAAAAGTCCCCGGGAAAGAGTTCGGCACCCGGCTGGCCGCGGCCCGAACAGCCATCGCCGCGCGTGACCGCATACGACACACCGTCCGGCCCCGTCCGGTTCGTGTGCCCGCAGTAACGCGCGCCAGGCCGCGACCAGCCTGAGCACTTCCGGCGGTTCCGGACCCCGATCCGTCCCCGCCCCTTCTTCAACACCCCGCAGGTATTCGAGTACCCCACTCGAGAGAACCCCAAACAAGACCCCGTCCACACCGTGTGCCCCCTCCTCCTGATCGGGGCACACCGGCTCGTCCAGCCTACCCCAGCGCATCGAACTCGTGTTCGATGGCGCAGGTATACGGGAGGGGTCCGACAGTTTTCGTGAGCGGCGGCGAAACCGCAGGTCAGGGCTAGAGTTTGACCATCGGGACGCTGCCGATGAGCATCAGCCGGACCTTGCCGGCGGCGCCGAAGTCGATCGTCGCCGTCGCACGGGGGCCCGCGCCGTCGCAGGCGACGACGGTCCCGAGCCCGTACTTGTCGTGGCTGACCCTGTCGCCGACGTCCAGTTTGAGCGCGACGGT
Organism: Amycolatopsis sp. NPDC057786; assembly: GCF_042797905.1. NCBI lineage: Bacteria > Bacillati > Actinomycetota > Actinomycetes > Pseudonocardiales > Pseudonocardiaceae > Amycolatopsis > Amycolatopsis sp. NPDC057786. The sequence continues at coordinate 33,864 of NZ_JBHVKW010000081.1, read as the reverse complement.
GTCCTTCCAGCCCTTGCCGAACGGGCTCGTGCTCACCGACCTCGATGGCGACGAGCCACCGCCGCGGCTCCCCCAGGTCGTCGCGGCACGCGGCGATCCACCCGACGAACCGAAACCGCCGGAGGAAGAGGAAGGCGCGAGCCTGCGCCAGTCGACCAGGTCCGCGGGCAGCTCGTCGAGGAACCGCGAGGCCGGGTTCATCTGCGGCTGCCCCCAGGCGGAGCGCACCATCGAACGGGAGACGTACAGCCTCTTCCTCGCCCGCGTGATCGCGACGTAGGCGAGCCGGCGCTCTTCGGCGAGCTCGGTCGGGTCACCGAGCGCGCGCATATGCGGGAAGATCCCGTCTTCCCAGCCCGTCCCGAAGACGACCGGGTATTCGAGGCCCTTCGCGGTGTGCACGGTCATCAGCGTGACCACGCCCGAGTCATGCCCTTCACCGTCGTCGCCGCCGTCGGGCGACGGGACCGAATCCGCGTCCGCCACCAGCGAGACCCGCTCCAGGAACGCGGGCAGCGAGCCCGGCTCCGGCACACCCGGCTCGGCCTCCGGCAGTTCGCCGTCCGGACCGGCGACCTCGGTGGTGAATTCGGTGAACTCCCGCGCGACGGTGACGAGTTCCGTCAGGTTCTCCACCCGCGACGCGTCCTGCGGGTCTTCGGATTCCTCGAGTTCCGTCCGGTAGCCCGTGCGCTCCAGGACCGCTTCGAGGATGTCGGCGACTTCCGCGCCGCTCTCGACGACCTCGCCGAGCTCGTCCATCAACTCGACGAAACCGGTGATCGCCTTGGCGGAACGCGGGTTCAGCAACGGCACCTCGCCGTTGACGGCGCCGCGCAACGCCTGCGCGAACGAGATGCGCTCGCGTTCGGCGTACGTCGCGATGACCGCTTCGGCGCGGTCGCCGATGCCTCGTTTGGGGACGTTGAGGATGCGGCGCAGGCTGACCGTGTCCTCCGGGTTCGCCAGCACCCTCAGGTACGCGAGCATGTCGCGGACTTCGCGCCGTTCGTAGAACCGCACCCCGCCGACGACCTTGTACGGCAGACCCAGGCGGATGAAGATCTCTTCGAAGACGCGGGACTGGTTGTTGGTGCGGTAGAAGACCGCGACGTCTGAGTAGTCCGCTTCGCCCTTGTCCGCCAGCGCGTCGATCTCGCCGGCGACGAACGCCGCTTCGTCGTGCTCGTTGTCCGCGACGTAGCCGACGATCTTCTCGCCGTCACCGGAATCGGTCCACAGCCGCTTCGCGCGCCTGTTCGGGTTTCGCGCGATGACCGCGTTCGCCGCGTTCAGGATCGTCTGGGTCGAGCGGTAGTTCTGTTCCAGCAGCACGGTCCGCGCGTTCGGGAAGTCGCGTTCGAATTCCTCGATGTTGCGGATCGTCGCGCCGCGGAAGGCGTAGATCGACTGGTCCGCGTCACCCACGACGCAGAGTTCGGCGGGCTCGATCCCGGCCTCGTTCGCCTCGGTGCCCACCAGCTCGCGGACCAGCGTGTACTGCGCGTGGTTCGTGTCCTGGTACTCGTCGACCAGCACGTGCCGGAACCGCCGCCGGTAGTACTCGGCGACGTCCGGGTACCGCTGCAGGAGTTCGACCGTCCGCATGATGAGGTCGTCGAAGTCGAACGCGTTGGCCTGGTTCAGCCGCCGCTGGTACTCGACGTAGACCTCGGCGACGCGGCGTTCGAGGTCGTTGCCCGCGTCGGCGACCGCCGTCTCCGGGTCGATCAGCTCGTTCTTGAGGTTCGAGATGTGCACGGCCAGCGTGCGCGCCGCGTACTTCTTCGGGTCGATGTCGAGATCGCGGGCGACGAGGGTGATGAGCCGCTTCGTGTCGTCCGAGTCGTAGATGGAGAAACTCGACGACATCTCCAGCGTTTTGGCCTCACGGCGCAGGATCCGCACGCACATGGAGTGGAACGTCGACACCCACATGGCGTTCGCGCGGCGGCCGACGAGGTCGCTCACCCGCTCCCGCATCTCCGCGGCCGCCTTGTTGGTGAACGTGATCGCCATGACCTGGCCGGGGTGCACGTCCCGTTCGGCCAGCAGGTACGCGATCCGCCGGGTCAGCACCCGGGTCTTGCCGGAACCCGCGCCCGCGACGACCAGCAGCGGCGAGCCCGCATGGGTCACGGCCTCGCGCTGCGCCGGGTTCAGGTCGTCGAGCAGGTCCGAGTGCCGGGACTTGGCCGGACCGTCCGCTGGGAGATCGAAGAGGGTGTTCATCGCCGGTCCACGCTACAGCGCCGGGCGTAGGCGGTGTTGACGCCTGCCGTCCGACGCGCGAGGGGTGTTCGCGGCGGAGGATCGGATGCCATGGACACCAACGGAATTCCCTCCCGGCTCAGGGCCGCCGACGTCGACAGGGAGCGGGTCGCCACCCGCGTCCAGGCCGCCGGCGGTGAAGGCCGTCTCACTCTCCAAGAAGTGGAAGACCGGCTGAGCGCCGTGTATTCCGCCAAGTACACGGACGATCTCGTCGCGCTCACCTCGGATCTGCCGAAACCCGTGCCGAAGCGGCGCCTGGTCGCCTTCGGGCATCCGGCGGTGCGGATCCACCTCGCGGTCGCCGTCGTGCTTTCGGTGCTGCTGATCGTCCGATGGACGGTTTCGGAGGTGCCGTTCTTCTGGCCCGCGATGCCGATGTTCTGGCTGGCCATGAGCGTCCTCGTGCACGCCCGTGTCCGCGGAGCGCGCCGCCGCTTCGAGCCGGAGGACGGCGTCGCTGTGGCATAATGACGGGCATGCGGCACCACGCGACGCGATTTTTCTACGGGAACCGGACTCCGGCTCCCGTGATCGCATAGTGCCGCCGATGCCATCACCCGAAGCCCCGGAGTCCACGGACCCCGGGGCTTTACGCTGTTCCGGGGGCCAGCAGGGAATCCGGACCGAAGAAAGGTCCCGATGAGCACCACACAGAAGCCGGACGCCGAAGAACCCACCGCCACCGCCGAAGAGATCGGCGAGCTCCGCAAGGAGATCGACTTCCTCGACGGCGAGATCCTGCGGCTGGTCAAACGCCGCGTCGAAGTCTCCAAGACGATCGGTGCGGCCAGGATGGCCGCGGGCGGCACGAGGATCGTCTACAACCGCGAGATGGACGTGCTGGCGCGCTACCGCGAGCTCGGGCCGGAGGGACGGCAGCTGGCGATGGCGCTGCTCAACCTCGGGCGGGGCAGGCTGGGGCGGTAGGTGGTAGCAAAGGTCCCTTGCTCCCGCGACGCACCCGGATCGCGTTTAGCGGGCTAAACGCGATCCGGCCACGTCACGATCCAGTGCCGTGAGGCGGAACTCAGGGTGTTCCCCGAGCCACGACGGCCGGGGACAGGGCAAACTGGACACATGATTAACCTCATCGCCGTCGTGATCGCGATCGCCGGTGTGCTCGCCGCGCTGGGCCATCTCGGTTATCTCGCCATGTTGAACAACGCGGCGGGTAAGCGCGCGGGCGGCACCCCCATCGCCCAGTACGTCAAGTCGCGCTGGCCGATCGCGGCGGGTACCACCGCCGCGTCGCTTTTCGCCTGGCTGCTCACGAGTGGGGGAACGACGCTCGACGTCATCGCCATTTTGCTTGCGGCGGGTAGCGGGATCACCGCCACGAAAGCCTTGCAATCGACCCAGCAGAAGTACCGCAGCGGCAACTGAACGGCTTCACCAGCGCCGATAGCACTCCGTAACGTCACCGAGGCCCGTTCGGCCGCGCCCGACCGAGTGAAACATCTGCAACTTGCAGAGTGGGTGAAGACTTGCGGGTGTCGAACTTTTAGTGTGGTCCTCGTGTGGACCCTTGCGTCTGGGTCGGGCGATGCCCGCATGGCGCGCGGGGGCGATGGCCCCGCGCGCCCCCAGTCGTATGCGCGTGCATTTGCTCACGAGACTGCTTGGGAGTCTGCAAGCGAGGGATCCCGTGAACCCGCTGCTCCGTTCGGCTTAACCGGTGTCACATCGCCGTCAGGGCCGGCCTGTGAGGGGGTCGCTCGGACATGAACGGCTGGGCGGAACACCAGGGACGGAACGGCGCCACGCAAACGGGCCGCCACCGGGCGGGCGGTACCGAAGGCTGGACTCCCACCGTGCCGCCGCATCGGCGTCCCACCGGGCACGGGCATCACGCGCACCGTGAGTTCGCCCCGCCCTCCACCGGTTCCCTCCCCCTGCCGCCACCGCGGGACGGGAGGGCGCCGAGCCCCGGCTACGCCCCATCGAGCGGCCGTCTGCCGCTGCCCCAGCCCGCTCGCGAGGTACCCGTGGACCGCCCGGCCCGTGTCGAGGTCTCGTTCACCGAACCCGTCCCGTCTCCCGTCGAGGAACGGCGCGCGAAGGCCGCCCAGCGCACGAAGGTGACGCTGACCGCCCCAGCTCCCCGGCGTCCCGAACCGGTGGAGATCGACGACAACGACGACGTCCGTGTCTATCTCGCCCCGCCGGTCGACGGTCTGAGCACCTTCGACCTCGGCACGGTGCCCGCTTCGGTGACACCGCCCAAGACCTGGCGCAAGGCCGCCTGGTTCGCGGCGGCGGCGTCCGCGCTGGTCGTGGTCGGCCTGCTCTTCGCCGGTTCGTACCTGGTCGGCAAACCCCTCCCCGAACAGCAGAGCCAGGGCGGCTGGCCCGGTTACCGCGGTGGCAGCCCGCTGACCCAGGACGGTCTCGCCGGCCATCCGGCCACCCCGCCGCAGGGCGGCGCGGCGGGCAACCCGTCCGAATCCGAGAGCGAGTCCTCAACCAGGGACGACCGCAGCTCCGCCAACTCGGGCACCCCCTCGGACAGCGAAAGCGCCGGGACGGGCTCGTCGCAGCCCGATTCGAGCGGCCCGGCGACGTCCGGGCGGCCCGCGCCGTCGTCGAGCGACCAGCCCCGGAAACCGCCGGTCGTCCCCGCCGACCGCACGACAACACCGGCCCCCTGGTACGCGTCCCAGCCGGACGCGGAGGCGATGGGCGACAACTCCGAGATCTTCCTCAACTCGGTCACCACGAACCCCCAAGAGGCGTCCTCGGTGACCTCCGGCGGCCTCCGCGAAGAAGGCGCGGAGGGCCTCCGGGACCGCTACCGCGATGTCGCCTACTTCGAGGTGAAGAAGGTCAGCATCGACCAGCGCCGCGGAGTCACGGTCAACACCGTCGAGGTCACCCACAAGGACGGCACGAAGACCATGGAGCAGCGCACGTTCACCTTCGGCGAGGACGACAAGATCGTCGACGACGGTATGTAGGCGACCACGCACGTGCAGGTGTCCTGTTCCTCTGCACGTGCGGTGCGCCGAGCGGTCATCCCTGGTCCGGGTGGGTGACCTAAGCTGCCGTTCGTCGTATCGCGACGGCATTCCGGCGATGGCCCCTGGCCGTGGACCGTCCGCACAGGGTTACCTGACGACTGCAAGGTCCGCACCGTTCAGAAGACGGCCGCGCGGACCAAAGGCGTCGGCCGAACGGCCCAGCGCCTGCCCCGGACCAGAGCGAGGAATTTCGTGCTTGATCGACAGCGCATACGGCGTGAGGACGCCGTACGTGTCGAGGACGTCATCCCGGAAGAGATCCTGAACGACACCCGCGTCGACCGCGAGTACCTCGAACAGGTCTTCCGCGAGCCGCAGAAGTTCGTTCCCGCCCGCAGCCGCGAAGAGCGGTCGCCGCAGCCGGAGCCCGAGGTGGACGAGCCGGAGAGCCGAGCCGCCCGGCGGGCCAAGCTGGCCGGTCTGGTCGCCGCCGGACTCCTGGTCGCGGGCGCCGTCGTCACCGCGGGCGTGCTCGCGGGCGGTCAGCCGCGGGGAACCGTGCCGGGTGCCGCGGCACCCGAGGCGATGAGCGGAGCCGCCGCGCTCGGCGGGCTCGCCGTCCCGGACTCCACCGAACTGCAGCGCAAGCAGGAGACGCCGACTCCGTCAGGCACCAGCACGACATCGCAGCCATCTTCGGGTACCGGCTCGGGCACTTCGCTCCCGCCGCAGGGCTCGTCGTCCAGCAGCACCAGCTCGCCATCGGCCGTCAAGCCCGCCGCGGTCAGCACGACCGAGGACAAGATCGACGCGGTCCGGAAGTTCTACCAGACCGTCGACGCCGATCCGTACGGCGCGATGTCGCTGATCACGCCGGTGCTGGCCGAGTCCGAAGCCGGCATGCTGATCGAGGCGTGGAGCGCCATGGACGCCATCCAGATCCAGGACATCCGGGAACAGGGCGACGGCACCATCCTCGCCGTCGTGACCATGCGCAACCCGGACGGCGGACTGCTGCGGGTCACGCAGGTGCTGGAATTCGCCGACGAGACCTCCGGCCTGATCACCGACGCGCGGCTGCTGTCCGCGCAGCACATGTGACGGACACCGCGCGTGTAACGGCCCTCCACCCAGGGCGATCAGAGTGTGCCGCGTGTGTGTGCGCAGAGTGAGCGCCTAGCCTTGTCACGAGTCGGTCTCGGAAAAGCCGGCACACAGACCACTACATGTGCATACGCTCCAACGCTGTGGCGTGCTGAAGGCCGCACCGCGTACGCGGACGATTCCGCGTCGTGAAGACGGAGCCCAAAGGGAGGTCGCGTGAGCGACGAGGGTCGCCTGGTCGCCGGTCGATATCGCATCGCCGGGCGGATCGGCACGGGCGCGATGGGGGCCGTGTGGCAAGCGCACGACGAGGTACTCGGCCGCACGGTGGCGATCAAGCAGTTGCTTCTGCAACCCGGGCTTGAGGCCCACGACGCCGAAGACGCCCGTCAGCGCACGATGCGCGAGGGGCGTATCGCCGCCAGACTGCACCACCCGAACGCCATCTCGGTGTTCGACGTCGTCACCGACGACAACGGCCAGCCGTGCCTGATCATGGAGTACCTGAACTCCACCAGCCTCGCCCAGGTGCTGCAGGAGGAGCGGACGCTGCCGCCGACGGAGGTCGCGCGGATCGGCGCGCAGGTCGCGGCGGCGCTGACCGAGGCGCACGCGGTCGGCATCGTGCACCGGGACATCAAGCCGGGCAACATCCTGCTGGCGCCCAACGGCACGGTGAAGATCACCGACTTCGGCATCTCGCGGGCCAAGGACGACGTCACGGTCACGAAGACCGGGATGATCGCCGGGACCCCCGCCTATCTGGCGCCCGAGGTGGCCATCGGCGGCGACCCCGGCCCGGAGTCCGACGTCTTTTCGCTCGGCTCGACGCTCTACGCGGCCTGCGAAGGCCAGCCGCCGTTCGGCCTCAGCGAGAACACGCTGAGCCTGCTGCACGCGGTCGCGGCCGGGCAGATCATCCCGCCGCGTCAGTCCGGCCCGCTCGCCAGTGTGCTGGCCGTGCTGCTGCACCCGGAGGTGCGGCACCGCCCCACCGCCGAAGAGTGCGAAGAGCTTCTCGCCGCCGTCGCGCGGGGTGAAACGCCGCTGGGCGGCCCCGCGGACGACACCGTGCTCGCCGCCCCGATCGCGGGCGCGCTCGCCGGCGGTGGCGTGACCCAGGCCCTCGACAGCGAGGCCGCCGGTCACTCCGGCTCGCTCCTCGACGACCAGGCCGCGGCCGGGTCGTACTACGACGACGAGGACGACTACCACCAGCCGCCCGCGTCGGGCTACCCGGAAGACGACTACGACGGGTACGACAACTACGACGAGACGGCGTTGCTGGCCGAACGCGGCCACCCCGGCGGCGGCCCCGCGCCCACGCGCGCCGTCCCGATCCCCGCGGGCGACTACGACGACGATCCCTACGACGACGATTACGACGACCCGCCCCCGCCGCCGCCCACCCGCGCGCAGACCAGCCCGGTGGACGAGGACGACGACGAAAAGCCGGGCGCGTGGAAGAAGCCCGCGATCATCGGCGGTGTCGTGGTGGTGGCGCTGGCAGCGCTGGGGTTCTGGCTGCTGAGCCCGAACAACCCGGAAGCACCCGCGCAGGTGGGGAACTCGTCCTCGACGAAGCCGTCCCCGTCGGCGACGTCGTCGGCTCCGGAGACCACGGAAACGCCGACGGAAACGCAATCGGCGGAGCCGCCGAAGGAGACCAGCTCGTCGAAGAAGACGACGAGCAGGGCGACGCAGACGGACGAGCCGGATCCGACTACACCGTCGAAGACTCCGACAAAAACGACACCGACGAAGACACCGACTCCGACCACCCCGACAACTCAGTCGAACACGGAGACACCGACTTCGACCCCGGCTGGCACTTGATCCGAGGCTGCAATTGAGTTCTGAAGGTTCCATCGTCGGCGGCCGGTACCGCCTGGACCAGCCCATCGGGCGCGGCCGGGCGGGCATCGTGTGGCTGGCGTTCGACACACGCCTGCTGCGCACGGTCGCGATGAAGCGCATGTACCTGCCGGTCGGCCTGCCGCCGGACCGGGCCGAGCAGGCCAAGGCCGTCGTCGTCCAAGAAGGCAAGGACGCGGCCAAGTTCGAGCACGCCACCGCCATCAAGGTGTACGACGTGCTGCCCGACGGACCGGACGTGTGGCTGGTGATGGAGTACATCCCGTCCCGCGGGATGGCGACCTTCCTCGCCGAGCACGGCAGGCTGACCGCGGAACAGGCGGCCGGGCTGGGCATCGTGCTCGGCCGCGCGCTGGCCGCGATGCACGAAGCTGGCGTGGTGCACCGGACCGTCGAGCCGGGTACGGTCCTGCTGGCGGACGACGGCGGCGTGAAGCTCACCGACATCGGCATCACCGGTGGCGGGCCGAGCCCCGCGTACCGGGCGCCCGAGGTGGCGCGCGGCGAACCGGCGACTTCGGCGTCCGACGTGTTCTCGCTGGGCGCGACGCTGTACACCGCCGTCGAGGGTGTGCCGCCGTTCGGTGAAGACGGCGAGTCCTCGGAGCGGCCGCCGCAGACCGCCGGGCCGCTGGCGGGCGCGCTGCGCAAGATGCTGCGGGCGGAGCCGGACGCGCGGCCGACGATGGCCGACACGGTGCGTTCCCTGAACGCGATCACCGAGGGACGTCAGACCGCGTTCATCCCGCCGACCGCGCCCGCCATGCCGACGGTCCCGGCCTCGATGCCGGTGCCGATGCAGCAGGCGCCGCAGCAACCGGCTCCGCAGTTCCCCCAGCACCAGCCGCAGCAGTATCAGCCGCCGCAGCCGCAGTACGCGCCGCCATCACAGCAGTACGCTCCCGCCGCGCCGATGGCGGCGAAGTCGCCGGACACCCGGAAATGGCTGATCGTCGCGGGTGCCGTCGTGGCGGCGATCCTCGTCGGTGTGCTGTTCGCGGAGCTGTTCCTCATTTAGAGCCGTTCGAGGACCAGCGTCGCCAGTTCGACCGGACGGCTGAGATACGGGCTGTGACTCGCCCGCCAGGTCACCGTCGTGTCGCAGCGCGCGGCGCTGTGAGCCACCAGTTCCGGTGCGAGCGCACGGTCTTCGGTGCAGACGATGTACGTGGTCGGGGTGTCCTTCCACGCCGAGCCTTCCGGCGACTCGTCGAAGATCGTGACGGGTTCCGGGCGCAGTAAGGACATGGCGCGCTCGGCGACGGCGTCCGTGCAGTCCGCGTACATCGCGTCGCGGACGGCGGCGAGGTCGAGATGGGTCAGGCCCGTTTCGTCGAAGGTCAAGGGCACTTGGCCGGGTTCACGGCCGGTTTCCTCCGTGATCCGCTCGACCCAGTACTGAGCGGTCTCCCCTGGCTCGCTGACGATCGCGGCCAGGTAGATCAGGTGCGAAATCCCCTGAAGCCCGTCGGCGGTGAGCCCGCCGAACGAGTGCGCGAGCACTACCGGCGGCTCGGCCGCCCGGTCGACGAGTTCCTGGACGGTCCGGGTGGTTTCGGCGATCGGACGGCCGCCCAGGTCGGGGACGGTGACCTCGGCGCCTTCCCGGCGCAGGCGTTCGGCGAAGTCGTCGAAATGGGCGGGCTGGTGCCAAGAGCCGTGCAGGACGATCAGGGGACGCACCGGGGTCCTTTCGCTGGCGGGTTCCCTGCCAGGTTGTCGACCGCCGGCGCGGCTGATCAAGCTCAGCCGGTTTTCGTGCCCACTCGGCCAGTCCCGCCTACCTGTCCGGCCCCTTCGCGGATCGCGAGGAGGAACCGGCGCACCGCGGGGTGTTCCCTGGCGTGCGCGGCCACGGCGGCGTGGATGGACCGCACCGGATCCGGCCGCCGGACCTTGCGGATGGCGACGCCGGGATGCGGGGCGCCGAGGCCGAGCTCCGGGATCAGCGCGACACCGAGCCCGGCGGCCACGAACCCTTGTGCCGTCTGGTAATCCTCGGATTCGACGACATGGTTCGGGGCGAATCCGGCCGCGCCGCAGGCGTCGAGCAGGATGTCGCGGCAGGCGCCGGGGAGACCGTCGACGCCGACCCACGGGTCCTCGGCGAGTTCACCGAGATCGAGGACGCGTTTGCGGGCGAGCCGGTGGTTCTTCGGCAGGATCGCGCGGTACGGATCGTCGAGGAGGTGGACGTACTCGACCCCCTTGATCCGGGGAGTGCTGCTGGGGAGCACGATCATCGCGACGTCGGCCTTGCCCGACTCGATCTCGGGCATCGAATCGTCGGGCTCGACCAGTTTCAGGTCGAGGCGGACACCGGGGAACTCCCGGCGCAGGGCGGCGACGGCCAAGGGCACCAGCGAGGCGCCCGCCGTGGCGAAGTAGCGGATCGCGAGCCTGCCGGTGCGGCCTTCCTTGAGTTCCGTGAGCGCGGCTTCGGCCTTCGCGAGCTGGGTGCTCAGCGTTTCCGCGTGTTCGGACAGCAGCGAACCGGCGGGTGTCGGCCGCACGCCGCGGCCGACGCGCTCGAGCAGTTCGACCCCGGCTTCCCTTTCCAGGGTGGACAATTGCTGGCTGATCGCGGAAGGTGTGTAGCCGAGATTCCGGGCGGCGGCGGTGATCGAACCACTGCTGATCACGGCTCGGAGGACCTGCATGCGGCGGACGTCCAGCATGCCCCGATCTTACAGTTCTTCTTAAGGCTGCCTGCAGTTATTTTCGCTTGTCCTTACGCGTCGTCGCGGCGAAGCTGGCCCAGGCACATAAGGAGGACTGGGTGGGCGAGACGAAGACCCTGCTGCGGATCGGCGCGCTGGCGCTCATGTGGGGATCGAGTTTCTTCTGGATCAAACTGGGGCTCGGCGCCTTCACGCCGGTGCAGCTGGTGCTGGCGCGGGTGGCGCTCGGCGCGGCGGTGCTGATCGGGCTCTGCTACCTCGGCCGGGACCGGCTGCCGTCGGGACGGCGGATCTGGGGACATCTGGCCGTCGCGGCGTTCTTCCACAACGCGCTGCCGTTCCTGCTGTTCGCGTGGGGTGAGCTGACCGTCGACTCCGGGATCACCGGGGTGCTGAACTCGACGACACCCCTGTGGGTGCTGCTGGCCGCTCCGATGATGGGCGCGCGGACGAAGATGACCGCGGTGCGGGTCGCCGGACTCGTCGTCGGGCTCGCCGGGATCCTGCTGATCTTCGCGCCGTGGGAGGCGTCCGGCCTGCTCAGCTGGGGCGCGCTGGCATGCCTCGCGGCGGCCGCGAGCTACGGGTTCGCCTTCGTCTATGAGGGCAAGTACCTCACCGGCACCGGCGACTCGCCGCTCGCGCTGGCCGGCGGACAGATGTTGCTGGCGACCGGGTTCATGCTGCTCGCGATGCCGATGGGCGGTTTCGAGCCGGTCCACCTGAGCACCGGCGCGGTCGTCGCGGTCGTGATCCTGGGGATCGGGTCGACCGGGATCGCGTTCGCGCTGAACTACCAGCTCCTCGCGAGCGAGGGCGCCGTCGCGGCGTCGATCGTCGGGTACCTGCTGCCGGTGGTGTCGGTGCTGCTGGGGGCGGTGTTCCTGGCCGAGCCGCTGAACCTGCGGGTGATCGCCGGGATGGTCGTCGTGCTGGCCGGGGTCGCGCTGACCAGGCTCCGACCGAGGGAGCAAGGGACCTTTGCTACCACTCCGCAGGTCGAGCGCCCTCTCGCCGCCGCCGGGGAGGCCGCGCCGTGACCGCGACGACGACGTTGTGGCGGCCGACCGGCCCCGTCGAGCTCGACCTCGTCCGTGAGTCGGGCTGGCGGGAGTGGCCGCCGCGGCTGCCGGAGCAGCCGATCTTCTATCCGGTGCTGAACGAGGACTACGCGATCAAGATCGCCCGCGACTGGAACGTGCGGTACGACGGCGCCGGGTTCGTGACGCGGTTCGAGGTCGAGACCGCGTTCGTCGAGCGGTACCCCGTCCAGCAGGCGGGCGGGAAGACGATCCTGGAGCTCTGGGTCCCGGCCGAGGACCTCGCCGAGTTCAACGCGCACATCGTCGGGAAGATCGAAGTCACGCACGAATTCCGCTGACCTGCGTTTAGCGGGCTAAACGCGATGCGGTGGGGCCTGGGGGCTCGCCGGATCGCGATTAGCCCGCTAAACGCAGGTCGGGCGTCAGAGGGTCGCGAGGACGAGCAGAGCGGCGAGAACGATCTCGACCCAGAAGTAGAGCCAGCTCGGATAGAACCGCTCGGGCCGCTCCGCGAACCGCGCGACCAGCCGCCCGAAGGCCATCCCGACGAGCGCGACGGCCACCGCGATCGCGGCGCCCCGCTGGATCCCGCCGACGTCGAAAGCCGCGAACCCGAGCAGCACCGCGACAGCCACCCCGAAGCCGCCGTAAACCGCGCGCACCTCGGTCCGCGCGGTCGCCGACCTCAGCGAAATGCCGAACGGCCGGATCAGCCGTTCCGGCGCGACAAGCCCGAGCAGCCCCATGCCCAGGAAGAACACGGCCACCAGGCCGATGAGAACAGGCGCCACCTAGACGAGACGCCGGTCGGAAGCCCAGCGCGAAAGCTCGTACCGGTTCGAAAGCTGCGTCTTCCGCAGCACGCTCGACACATGCGTCTCGACCGTCTTCACCGAGATGAACAGCTCGGACGCGATCTCCTTGTACGCGTATCCGCGCGCGAGCAGCCGCAGCACGTCGCGCTCCCGCGGCGTCAGCAGGTCGAGATCCGGGTCGCTGATCGGCGCGGAACCCGGCCGGTCGGCGAAGGCGTCGAGCACGAATCCCGCCAGCCGCGGCGAGAACACCGCATCACCGTCCGAGACCCGCACGACGGCGCGCACGAGTTCCTTCGACGAGATCGTCTTCGTGACGTACCCCCGCGCCCCCGCGCGGATCACGGCGATCACGTCCTCCGCGGCGTCGGAGACCGACAGCGCGAGGAACACGACGTCCGGCAGTTCCGGCCGGATCCGGCGCAGCACCTCGGCGCCGCCGCCGTTCGGCATATGCACGTCGAGCAGCACGACCTGCGGTTTGGTCCGGGCGATACCCGCGACCGCCTCGGCGACCGAGCCCGCCTCACCGACCACGCGGACGTCGTCGGTGATCGAGTCCAGTTCGGTGCGCACACCCGCGCGGAAGAGCGCGTGGTCGTCGACGAGGAAGACCTTGACCGGCTCCCGCGTCTGCTGGTTCTCCGTCACGATGCTCCCTCGCTCGCCCTGTCCCGTGAGCATAGCGACCTCACGCCGCGCCCTTCCCCGCCTTGACCGGCATCTCCAGCTGGACCTCGGTTCCTTCACCCGGTGCGGTACGCAGCTTGCACTTGCCCCCGTGCCGTTCCATCCGCCCCCGGATGGAATCGGCGAGACCGTGCCGATCGCTCGGCACGACGTCGGGGTCGAACCCCTTACCCCTGTCCCGCACGAAAACGGTCACCGCCGTCGGCTCGACTTCGGCGTACACACTGACCTCGTCGACACCCGCGTGCTTGGCGGCGTTGACGATCGCTTCGCGCGCCGCCTGGACCAGCGCGGTCAGCGGCTCGTTCAGCGTGGCCTCCCCCACGACGACCTGCTGCACCGAGATCGCGAAGGCATCCTCGACCTCGCCACACGCGGCGGCGAGTACTTCGGACAGCTGACCGCTGACGGCCTCTTCCTCGGTCTTCTTGTTCTTGCCATATCCCGACGGCCCGTACAGCCAGCCGCGCAGCTCACGTTCCTGACCGCGCGCGAGCCTCGCGACCTCGCGCGGCGAATCCGCCTGCTTCTGGATCAACGCGAGGGTCTGGAGGACCGAGTCGTGCAGATGCGCGGCGATCTCGGCGCGTTCGTCGGTGCGGATGCGGGCCATGCGCTCGTCGGACAGGTCGCGGACCAGGCGCAGCCAGAACGGGACGGTCAGCACGGCCACCCCGAACAGCGTCGCGATCACGGCGACCAGCGCGAACTTGACCTGGTCGATACTGCCGCTTTCCAGCACGACGACGCCGATACCGGTCATCACCAGCGCGACACCGGCGACCACGCGGATCGCGGCCGACCAGCCCCCACCGCCGAGGAAGGCCGTGGCGACGCCGCCCTTGGCGCCGAGGCGCCAGCGCCGTCGTTGCGACTCGTCGGCCTCCCGCCAGACGACGGCCGCACCGATCATGGCCAGCGCCAGCGGGATGGCGACCCAGCCACTGATGAAGCCGGTCAGCGTGCCGCTGGCGACGGCGAGGCCGACGCCCAGCGCCATCAGGCCGAACGCCTGCTGCTTCTCCTTAGGCGCGGATTTCTCCGGCTCGACCTCACCGGATTGTTGCTGGACGAAAACCCAGAGCAGGCCGTAGGCGAGAAGGCCGACGCCGTTCAGCGCGGCCAGCAACGCGAACGCGGTCCGGACCCAGAGCACCTTGACGCCGAGGTGGTCGGCGAGACCGCCGGCGACACCCGCGATGGCGCGGCCGGAGCGGCGGCGGTACATCTTGGGCGGCTCGAACGGGGCCGGGGACAGGCTGCCGACGACCGGCACCGGCGGGCGCTCGATGATCGTCGGCTTCACCGGTGCGGCGAGGTCGTTGGGGGCGGATTCCTGCACGTTCTCCATGGTCACACGGAGTGCGGTACCGATCCATCGGGGAAACCCCTGACTCTTCCCGCTGGGGGAAACCTCAGGGACGTTCCCGGATGTGGCGGGGGCCGGACGGGGCGCATTCTTTGTGGCATGAGTGGGAGTGAGACACAGGTTCCGAAGCGCGGCCCCGCGGCAGGCTTCGAGGAGACCGTCAAGGATTTCTGGCGGAGCAGGCCGGTCCGCCCGGTGGCGGGCCGCAAGTTCGCCGGTGTGGCCGCCGGCATCGGCTACCGGTACGGCATCGACCCGACCGTGGTCCGTGTCGCGCTGGTCGCGGCGACCGTGTTCGGCGGTTTCGGCGTCTTCGTCTATCTGCTGGGCTGGCTGTTCCTGCCGCAGGAGGGCGACCCCGTTTCCGCGTTCGAGAGCCTGATCGGCCGCGGGCGCGCGTCGAGCTCGCCCGCGTTCGCGGTGCTGCTGCTCCTCCTGCTTTTCCCGGGTCTCACCTGGACCTTGAGCGGCGGCTGGATGACCGACGGGACGGGCCTGATCGGTTTCGCGCTGATGGCCGTCGCGCTGTATCTGCTGCACCGCAACCGCGGTCAGTTCAACCGGCCGACGATGCCCGCTCCGGCCTATCCGACGGCCGCGTTCTCCATGGCGTCGGCGGCCTCCACCTCGACGGCGACCGAGGGCGGCTGGGACCCGCTGGCGGCCGACCCGTCTGCTTGGGACCTACCGAACGCTTCGACCTCTGGCGGGCTGCCGCCGCAGACTCCTCCGCCGCCTCCCGCGCCGCCGGCTCCTCGCGGCCGTAAGTCGAAGATCGGCGCCACGACCTTCGGGATCGCCGTGCTGGTGGCCGGGGTCGGCACCGTCCTGGGGCTGGACGGCGAGGCGTGGTTCACCCCGCAGCACGTCATCGGGCTCACCCTGGGTGTGGTCGGTATCGGGCTGGTGGCCGGTTCGTTCGTCCGCGGCGGCCGCGGGCTGATCGGGCTGGCGGTGCCGCTGGCGATCGTCGGGATGGCGCTGACCACGGTGCCGTTCGAGAACTTCTCCGTGAAGGGCGGCGTCGGTGACCTGACGGCGACGCCGAGCCAGGTGTCCGAAGTGCTGCCTGAGTACCGCCGTTCGGCGGGGAACATCGACATCGACCTGACCAAGCTGCCCGCTGGGGCTTCGGTGAGCACGAAGGTCTCGAACGGAGCCGGTAATTCGACGGTGCTCGTGCCGATGGGTGCCGAAGTGAAGGTCTCCTGTGAGACGGGAGCGGGCGAGGTCGACTGCCTCGGCCAGTCCCGCTCGGGGGTCGGCGAGGACGTCGTCGACTTCACCGCGCCGGGGAGCAACGGACAGAAGATCACCGTGAAGGTCGAGAACGGTGTCGGGAACGTGGAGGTGCGCCGTGGCTGAGTACGACTACGACAACTACGACAGCACGCAGACCCAGTCGTCGAAGCCCGCGAAGCGCGGGGTGGACGTCTTCACCCTGATCATCGGAATCGCGACGCTGCTGGTGTCGGGTTACGTCCTCTCGGACGGCTCGACGTGGCTCCCGCAGTTCGACTTCCGGTGGGTCATGGCGGGCGGGGCGATCTTCGTCGGCGTCCTGCTTCTCGCCGCTTCGCTGCGCAAGAGCCGCCGCTAGCGGCGGCGCTGACGCTCCACCCCACTCCGAAGGCCCCGGCCCCTCGCCGGGGCCTTCGCCTTGCTCCACCCGGGCCCGACCTGCGTTTAGCCCCCTAATCGCGATCTGGGCCGCGCCGGGTGCCCGCGCCACCGACCTGCGTTTAGCGGGCTAAACGCGATCCGACGCGCGGCAGGTGCCCAGGGCCCCAGAGCGCAGTTAGCGGGCTAAACGCGATCCGGTCGCCTGAGTGCCCAAGGGCGACAGATCGCGATTAGGGGGCTAAACGCAGGTCCGGGCGGGGGCGGTCACTCCCACTCGATGGTGCCCGGCGGCTTGGACGTGACGTCCAGGACCACCCGGTTCACCTCGGCGACCTCGTTCGTGATGCGGGTCGAGATCCGCTCCAGCACCTCGTAGGGCAGCCGCGTCCAGTCCGCGGTCATCGCGTCCTCGGACGACACCGGCCGCAGCACGATCGGGTGCCCGTAGGTCCGCCCGTCACCCTGGACGCCGACACTGCGGACGTCGGCCAGCAGCACCACCGGGCACTGCCAGATCTCGCCGTCCAGCCCGGCCGCGGTGAGCTCCTCGCGCGCGATGGCGTCCGCCGCGCGCAGCGTCTCGAGCCGCTCGGCGTCGACGGCGCCGATGATCCGGATACCGAGCCCGGGGCCGGGGAACGGCTGCCGCTGCACGATCGTCTCCGGCAGCCCGAGCTCCATCCCGACGCGCCGCACCTCGTCCTTGAACAGCAGGCGCAGCGGCTCGACGAGCTCGAACTGCAGGTCGTCGGGCAGCCCGCCGACGTTGTGGTGGCTCTTGATGTTCGCCGCGCCCTCGCCGCCGCCGGACTCGACGACGTCCGGGTACAGCGTGCCCTGGACCAGGAACTTGTAGTCGCCCTTGGCCTTGAGGTCGCGCTCGGCCTGCTCGAACACGCGGATGAACTCGCGCCCGATGATCTTGCGCTTCTCCTCGGGGTCGGTGACCCCGGCCAGCGCGTCGAGGAACCGGTCCCGCGCGTCGACGGTCACCAGGTTCACCCCGGTCGCGGCGACGAAATCGCGTTCGACCTGGGTGCGCTCGCCCGAGCGGAGCAGACCGTGATCGACGAACACGCAGGTCAGCCGATCGCCGATGGCCCGCTGGACCAGCGCGGCGGCCACGGCGGAGTCGACGCCGCCGGAGAGCCCGCAGATCGCGCGGCCGTCGCCGACCTGCTCCGCGATGCGCTTGACCTGGTCGTCGACGATGGACGACGTCGTCCACTGCGGCTTGATCCCCGCGATGTCGTGCAGGAAGCGACGAAGCACCTCCTGGCCGTGCGGCGAGTGGTGCACCTCGGGGTGGTACTGGACGCCGGCGAAGCGGCGTTCGACGTCTTCGAACCCGGCGACGGCGGCGCCGTCACTCGAAGCGGTCACGGTGGCGCCCTCGGGAGCCTTGGTGACGCTGTCGTTGTGGCTCATCCAGGCGGGCTGGTTGCTCGGGAGACCGGCGTGCAGGACACCGCCCTCACCGGCGACGCGGACCTCGGTGCGGCCGAACTCGCGGATCCCGGTCGGCTCGACCGTCCCGCCGAGTGCCTGCGCGAGCACCTGGTGGCCGTAGCAGATCCCGAGGATCGGCACGCCCGCGTCGACCAGCCCGGGGGCGAGCGCGGGGGCGTTCTCGGCGTACACGCTGGAGGGGCCACCGGAAAGGATGATCGCGGCGGGGTCCTTGGCGAGGATGTCCTCGGCGGTGGCGGTGTGCGGCACGACCTCGGAGTAGACCTGCGCCTCACGCACGCGCCGCGCGATCAGCTGCGCGTACTGCGCCCCGAAGTCCACGACGAGTACCGGACCGGTGGGACTGGGCACCTGAAACCTCCAGATCAGAGCAGTACGCTTCCCCACCATCGTCCCAGGTGGGCCGGGTCACCTCGCCGCCAACCCCCTCACGATTCAGGACAGCGGATGACCGCGAGGGCTCCTACCGTCCGGGACATGGGAATCGACTGGAGCAAGGAACTCTCCGAACAGCTCGACTGGCACTGGACGCAGCATCTCCGGCCCCGGCTGGACACTCTCACCGACGACGAATACCTCTGGGAACCCGTCGAAGACTGCTGGACGATCCGGCCGGGCGAGAACGGCACTTTCATGATCGACTGGGCGTATCCGGAGCCGTCTCCGCCGCCGGTGACGACGATCGCCTGGCGCCTCGCCCACATCATCATCGGCGTGTTCGCAATGCGGAACGCGTCGCATTTCGGCGGCCCGCCCGCCGACTACCAGACCTTCCCCTACGCGGGCTCCGCGAAAGAAGCGCTGGGGCAGCTCGACGACGCCTACGCGCGCTGGCAGGACGGCGTCCGCGGCCTCACCGCCGAAGACCTCGAGCGCCCCTGCGGCGAGGCCGAAGGCCCGTACGCGGAGTACCCGCTCGCGGCGCTCGTCCTCCACATCAACCGGGAGGCCATCCACCACGGCGCCGAGATCCTCCTCCTGCGCGACCTTTACAGATCGCGTTTAGCGGGCTAAACGCGACGCGCCCATACTGGGGCCAGCCGAGGAAAGGACCCGTCTTGCGAGCGACACTCATCTACGGCGCAGGTGACGTGCGCGTCGAGACCGTCCCGGACCCGAAGCTGAGCGAACCGACCGACGCCCTCCTCCGGGTGGTCCGGTCCTGCATCTGCGGCAGCGACCTCTGGCCGTACGGCAGCATGCCCGCACGCGACCGCGGCGTCCGGATCGGGCACGAGTTCCTCGGCGTCGTCGAGGCCGTCGGCTCCGACGTCACCACGCTCAAGCCGGGAGACCTGGCCGTCGCGCCCTTCGTCTATTCCGACAACACGTGCCAGTTCTGCCGCGAAGGCCTCCACACCTCCTGCCTGCGCGGCGGCAACTGGGGCGCGAAGGGCGTCGACGCCGGCCAAGGCGAGGCCGTCCGCGTCCCGCAGGCCGACGGCACGCTGGTGAAACTGCCGCACACCGAGGACGATGACCTGCTCGCCTCGTTCCTCACGCTCTCCGACGTGTTCGCGACCGGCCACCACGCCGCGGTCAAGGCGGGCGTGAACGAGCGCACCACCGTCACCGTCATCGGTGACGGTGCCGTCGGCCTCTCCGCGGTCCTCGCGGCGAAGCGGCTCGGCGCCGAGCGCATCATCCTGATGGGCCGTCACCGGACCCGCACCGACCTCGGCCGCGAATTCGGCGCGACAGACGTCGTAGCCGAGCGCGGCGACGAAGGCATCGAGAAGGTGCGAGAGCTGACTAGCGGCGAAGGCACGCACACCGTTCTCGAATGCGTCGGCACGAAGCCCGCCTTCGAGATGGGCATCGGCGCGGTCCGCCCCGGCGGCACGGTCAGCCGCGTCGGCGTGCCGCAGTACGCCGAGGGTCCGATCGGCCCGTCGCTTTTCCGCCGCAACATCACCGTCACCGGCGGCGTGGCGCCCGCGCGCCACTACATCCCCGAACTGCTCGACGACGTCGTCGAGGGCCGGTATCAGCCGGGCAAGGTCTTCGACCGGACCATCGGCCTCGAAGAGGTCCCCGACGGCTACCGCGCCATGGCGGACCGCGAGGCGCTCAAGGTGCTCGTCAAGCCCTGACTGGAATACCTTGTCCCCATGGACATGATCACCCCGGAGCCGCGCCCCGCCTGGATCGCCGGACGCCCCGAGCAGGGCGCTTCGACGATCACCGTGCACCACCCCTACGACGGCAGCGAAGTCGCCACCGTCGCGGTGCCCGGACCGGAGCAGGTCGAACGAGCGGTGAGCGCGGCGGCGAGCGTCGCCAAGGAGTTCCGGCGTTCCTCGGCGCACAGCCGCGCCGCGGCGCTCGACCACGTTTCACGGGTCCTCGCCGGCCGGACCGAGGAGATCGCCGAGGTCATCACCGCCGAGAACGGCAAACCGCTCAAATGGGCCGAGGCCGAGGTCCGGCGCGCGGTGTCGGTGTTCCGGATCGCGGCCGAAGAGGCCCGCCGGTTCAGCGGCGACCTGCAGCGCCTGGACACCGACCCCGCGGGCGAGGGCAGGCTGGCGCTCACCCGTCGCGTCCCGCGTGGCCCGGTGCTGGGCATCGCGCCGTTCAACTTCCCGCTGAACCTGGTGGCGCACAAGGTCGCGCCGTCGCTCGCGGTCGGTGCGCCGATCATCGTCAAACCCGCGCCGCGCACGCCTCTCTCCGCGCTGATCCTCGGCGAGATCCTGGCCGAGACCGAGCTGCCGGAAGGCGCGTTTTCGGTGCTGCCGCTCGGCAACGAGGAGACGTCGGCGCTGGTCGCGGATCCCCGGCTGCCGGTCGTGTCCTTCACCGGTTCGGGCCCGGTCGGCTGGTCGATCGCGGATGCCGCGCCACGCAAGCACGTCGTGCTCGAACTCGGCGGCAACGCGGCCGCCGTCGTGCTCCGCGACTGGCCGGATCCGGAAGGCGCCGCGGAGCGCATCGCGACCTTCGGCAACTACCAGGCCGGGCAGTCTTGCATCGCCGTACAGCGCGTGATCGTCGAACGCGAAGTCGCCGAGGAATTCGTGCCCGCCTTGGTGGAAGCCGTGCGAGCACAGCGAACCGGTGACCCGTACGACAAGAACACCGACGTGGGCCCGGTCGTCGACGAGGCAGCCGCGGAGCGGATCGTCGCCTGGATCGACGAGGCCGTCGCCGCGGGCGCGAAGATCCTCACCGGCGGCAAGCGGGACGGCGCGACGGTCGAGCCGACCGTGCTCACCGACGTGCCACCGTCCACAAAGGCCTGGGCGGAGGAGATCTTCGGCCCGGTGCTTGCCGTGTCTATTGTGGACGGTGTCGACGAGGCTTTCGCGTCGGTCAACGAATCCGCCTACGGCTTGCAGGCCGGAGTGTTCACCCGCGACGTGCATCTCGCCTTCTACGCGTCGACGGAACTCGAAGTCGGCGGCGTGATCATCGGCGACGTCCCGAGCTACCGCGCGGACCAGATGCCCTACGGCGGCGTCAAGGGATCGGGCGTCGGCAGGGAAGGCGTCCTCGCCGCGATGCACGACCTCACCGAGGAACGGGTCACCGTCTTCACCGGCATCGACCTCTAGTCCGGGGTGACGGCCTGCGCGAACCCGAACACCTTGTCCGGGTCGTAGGTCTTCGCCACCTGCTTGAGGCGGGTGGCGTTGCCGCCGTAGTAGGCCGTCATCCAGTCGGGCAGGGCGGGGTCGATGTAGTTGACGTAACCCCCGCCCAGTCCGAGCCCCGTCACCACCTCCGCGACGGAATCCGTTGCCGCGGAACGGTTACGCGGGTCCACCTGACTGTAGATCTGCACACTGCCGAGCGCTTTCCGGTGCCAGAACGCGGTGGCGTCGGGGGCGATGTCGGCGACGGCGCCACCGAGACCGTCGACCAGCAGGTCCATCCCTTGCCTGCCCTTGAGTACGGACGTCAGCTTCGCGGGCTCCACCGGTTCTTCGAGTATTCGCGACGAGGCCACAAAGGACTGACGGTTTTCACTGCCGGAGAAGTACTTCATGGCACCGAGATAGTCGAGCTGCTTGACCGCCCTCGTCCCACCGACGTGGTCGAGCAACCGGGCAAGTGAAGCGGAATCACCGACGTAGCAACCGGAAATCCGCACGCCGACCGTCGATCCGCCGGATAGCACGACATTCGCCCACAGCTCAGGAGGCGCTTCAGGAAGCCAGCGCTGCCACTCCGCGACGACGTCGTCCGCACTGCCTGCCGGGAAACGCAAGGAGAACACCGAAACGGCCGACGGCGCCGGATCCGTGCGGAAGGTGAACGAGGTGACGACACCGAAGTTGCCGCCTCCTCCACCGCGCAACGCCCAGAACAATTCGGGTTCGGAATCCTCCGACGCCGTCCGTAGTTTCCCGTCCGCCGTGACGACCTGCGCGGACACCAGATGGTCACAGGTGAGACCGTATTTTCGGGCCAGGACGCCGATTCCGCCGCCGAGCGTCAACCCGGCGATCCCGACACTCGGACAGGAACCGGCGGGCAGGCAACGGCCGGCGGCACCGAGCGTCGCGTAGACGGTCTTCAGCTTCGCGCCCGCACCGATCACGACCTGTTCACCTTGGACGTCCACTGAGGACATTCCGCCGAGGTCGATCATCAGGCCACCGTGGGGAACCGAGTAGCCGGCATAGCTGTGCCCGCCACTGCGCGCGGCGATGGGAACCCGCCTCGCGGCGGCGGAAACAGCCGCCTGCACGTCTTCGGGCTTGGCGCATTTCGCTATGGCAGCGGGTTTGAGGCCGTCGAACGCCGGATTGAACACACGTTTGGCGCTGTCATAGCCGGAATCCCCAGGCAGGAGCAAGGAGACCTTCTTCCGCAGCGCGGCCCAGTCCGGCGGGCCGGACGGCGACGCGACGCTGGTACTCGGCGGCAACGACGTGCCTGGAGCCGAGCTGGGCGCCTGTGCGGGAGGGGCGGCGGAACACGCCGTCGCGGCCGCCCCGGCCACGGTCGCGCCGGCGAGCTTGAGGAACGCCCTTCTCTCCATGCCCGTTAGACGCCCGTGGGGCGGGCAGGTTGCGGCCCTATCCCCGAAGGTGTGCGCTCACCGGCACGACCAGCGGCGTTCCGGACACCGGATCGGCCATGACCTTCGCCGTCAGACCGAAGATCTCCTCGAGAAGCGGCTCGGTGAGCACCTCGGCGGGCGGCCCCTGCGCGACGATCCGGCCGTCGCGCATGGCGACCAGCTTGTCGGCGTACCTGGCGGCGAGGTTCAGGTCGTGCAGCACCATCACCACGGTTGTCCCGCGTTCGTCGTGCAGCCGGTACACCAGGTCCAGCACGTCGATCTGGTGCGCCAGGTCGAGATACGTGATCGGCTCGTCGAGCAGGAGCAGGCCGGTCTCCTGCGCCAGCGTCATCGAGATCCACGCGCGCTGCCGCTGCCCGCCGGAAAGCTGGTCGACGACCCGGCCGGCGTGCTCCTCCATCCCGGTCAGCCGCAGCGCCCGCTCGATCGCCTCGTCGTCGGAGGAAGACCACTGCCGATACCAGCTCTGATGCGGATGCCGCCCCCGCCGGACCAGATCCGAGACGGTCAGCCCTTCGGGTGCGGACGGCGTCTGCGGCAACAGGCCGATGATCTTGGCGACCTCACGGGTCGGCAGCTTGTCGATGCGCTCACCGTCGAGCAGCACCGCGCCCTGCCGTGGCTTGAGCAACCGCGCCAGCGCGCGCAACAGGGTCGACTTGCCGCAGCCGTTGGGGCCGATGATCGCGGTGACGGTCCCGTCGAGGACGTCGAGGTCAAGCTCGGTCACGACGGGCGTTTCGCCGTAGCCGAGTTCCAATTCCCGGGCACGCAGTCTGGCGTTCACGCGCGCTCCTCCTTACGGCTGCGGACGAACAGGAAGATCAGATAGGGCGCGCCGAGGATCGCCGTCAGCACGCCGACCGGGAGCCCGGACAGGCCGGGCGTCACCCGCACCACGAAATCCGCGCCGACGGTCAGCAGCGCGCCGAGGACCATCGAGCCGAACAGCGGCGGTTGCGCGGAGCGGACCAGCCTCAAGGCGATCTGCGGGGTGGCGAGCGCGACGAAGGTGATCGGGCCGGCGGCCGCGGTGGCGACGGCGGCCAAGGCCGCGCCGAGCAACAGCAAGGTCGCGCGGGCGGCGTCGACCCGGATCCCGAGGCCGCGCGCGGTGTCGTCGCCGAACTGCAGACCGCCGATGGTGTGCCCGGCGATCAGCGTGATCGGCGCGAGGACGGCCAGCGCGAGCAGGACCGGGGCGACCGATTCCCAGCCGACGTCGGCGAGGCTGCCGACGATCCACGTCGTCGCCCGCGCGGCGTTGTCGACGTCTCCGATGGTCAGCATCCAGTAGACGAGGTTGTAGCCGACCGCCGACAGGGCGATGCCGATCAGGACGAGCCGGTAGCCGTCGATCCCGCGCCGCCACGAAAGCGCGTACAGCAGGATTCCCGCGATCACGCCGCCCGCGAGTCCGGCGAGCGGGACGCCCAGCGTGCTCGCCAGGCCGCTGACCTGGCCGCCGGTGCCACCGGCGACGATCACGCCGACCGCGCCGACACCGGCGCCCCACGTGATGCCGAGGATGTCCGGGCTGGCCAGCGGATTCCTGGCGATGGTCTGGAACAGCGCGCCGGACAGCCCGAGGGCAGCGCCGACGCCGATCGCGGTCAGGGTACGCGGCATCCGCAGGTCGAAGATGATCCCGCGTTCCCGCGCGGTGCCACCGCCGAACAGCGTCTTCAGGACGTCGCCGAGGCCGATGTGGGAGGTACCGATACCGATGTTCAGGGCCGCGACCAGCACCAGCGCGACCGCGGCGAAGAGCACGACGGCGAGCGTCCTCGGCCGGACGGTCCAGGCCGCCGGGCCGAACGAAATCACCTTGGGAGCCGTCATATCCGTGCCAAGCCCTTCTTGCGGACCAGGTGGACGAACACCGGCACGCCGAGCACCGCCAGCATGATGCCGACCTCCAGGTTGTCCGACGCGACGACGCGGCCGAGCAGATCAGCCGCCAGCAGGAGGATCGCGCCGAGCACGGCCGAGAACGGCACCAGCCACCGGTAGTCGGGTCCGCTGATCGCCCGCGCGAAATGCGGGACCAGCAGGCCCAGGAACGCGATCGGGCCGCAGGCGGCGACGGCGGCGCCGGTCAGCAGCGTGATCGCGACGACCCCGAGCAGCCGCGTCCGGCCGACCCGCCGTCCGAGCGCGACGGCGACGTCGTCCCCGAGCGCGAGGGTGTTCATCCCCGGCGTGTTGATGACCGCGAGGAGCAGGCCGGCGGCCACGAACGGGGCGATCTGGCCGATCATCGCGGGATCCCGGCCCGCGATCGAACCGACGTGCCAGAACCGGTAGGTCTCCATCCCGCGGTCGTCGCCGAGCACGATCGCGGAGATGACGCCGTTGAGCAGGGCGCTCACCGCGGCTCCGGCCAGCGCGAGCGTCACCGGCGTGGCACCGCGGCCGCCGACCGCGCCGAGCAGGAACACCACGGCACTCGCGACGAGGGCGCCGGCGAAGCCGAACCAGATGAACGCGTACAGGTCGTCGATACCGAGCACGACGACGGCGAGCACCACCGCGAACGCGGCGCCCTGCGTGACGCCGAGCAGGCCGGGATCCGCGAGTGGGTTGCGGGTGTGTCCCTGCATGAGCGCCCCGGCCGCGCCGAGCGCGAGCCCCGCGAGGACACCGAGCAGCGTGCGCGGCACCCGCAACGAACGGACGATCAGGTGATCCGGCACACCCGTGGGATGGAAGATCGCGTCCCAGACGACACCCAACGGAATCGAACGCGCACCGAGTGCGATGCTCGCGACGCAGATCACAGCCAGAAGAGTGACGAGCAGAGCGCCTACTGTCGCCTTTCCAACACGAACTTCCACTGTGGACATCCGCCATCCTATGCTCCGGTTAGGAAAGCCTAACCGCACAGAAAGAGTGGCCCATGACCCCACCCCGGCGCGCAGTCCTCGCCCTCGCCGTGACAGCCTGCCTGGCGCTCTCCGCATGCGGTGGCGGTGAACAGGAATCCGCTTCCACCGGCACCGGCCAAAGTGGATTCCCGCGCACCGTCGAACACGTGATGGGGTCCACCCAGATCGAGAAGCAGCCCGCCACCGTCGCGGCGCTCGACTCGAGCTATGTCGACGCCACGCTGGCGCTCGAGACGAAACTGGTGGCGTACACCAAATATCGCAACTACGACAAGCTGCCGGACTACCTGGGCGACGACCGCAAGTACGCCGAGGGCGCCAAGGAGATCGGCGCGCTCGAGAGCCCGGACATCGAGCGGCTGTACGACATCAAGCCGGACTTGATCGTGTCCGCGAAGGTGCGCCACGAGAAGTTCTACGCGGAGTTCAGCAAGGTCGCACCGACGGTGTTCAGTCAGACCACCGGTGCCACCTGGAAGGACAACATCCGTATGCTCGGCAAGGCGCTGGGCAAGGAAGCGTTGGCAGAGCAGAAGATCAAGTCCTACGAGGAGCGGGCTCGCAAGGTCGGCGACGCGATCAAGGCGAAGCTCGGCAAGCCCGCGGCCGTCTCCGTGGTCCGCTTCATCGAGGGCGAGCCGACGGTGCGGCTCTACAGCAGCGCCTCGTTCCCCGGGACCGTGATGGCCGACGCCGGGCTCCAGCGCCCCGCGGGCCAGCCGGACAACAAGACGAAGATCTCCAACGACCTGAGCCAGGAGGAGATCGGGAAGCTCGACGCCGAGGCGATCTTCATCTCCAGCTACACCGATGAGACCAAGCAGGCCGAAAACCCCATGACGAAGTTCCAGTCGAACCCGCTTTGGGGAACCCTCAAGGGAAAGAAGATCGAAGTCAACGACACCACCTGGTTCACGTCAGTGAGCCTGCAGGGTGCGCACGCCATGCTCGACGATCTCGCCAAGCAGTTCGGCGTGGACTCGTTCCGCAGCTGATTCAGTCCTCTTTGGACGGTGGCGGCATCCTGTTCGGCGAGATCCAGGCCGGCTCGATCGATGAGAACGGTGCCCGGAAGTGCCCGTCGCGGGTTTGCCGCGGCGGGCACTTTCGCGTCTGCACCCACATGATCACAGCCAGCGCGGCAGCGTCGGCACGTCACCGTCCAAAGAGGATCCGTCGCTACGACCGGTGACCCAGGCCAAGACCTCGCCGCGGGTCCCGGTCAGCGTCGTCAGTTCCCCTTCGCTCATCCGCCACTCGTGGCGATAGCCGTTCTCTTCGGCGGCGACCAGGAGGACGGGCGGCAGCTCGCCGCCGTACATCCCGATGGCGTTGCCGACGACGGTGTCGAACTCGTCACCGAGAAGGTCGGCGACACGGGCGAAGTCGTAGCCGAGATCGAGATCGGCGAGATGGATCGAGGTTTCCGAGAGCCGGAGCCAGAGCACGAACTCCGCCGGGATCTCGCGTCCCTGCCGGGCGCGCACGCGGGCCTGCCACGCGTCGTCCGGCAGGCTTTCCGCGACCTCGACCAAGCGGGCGGCGGAACCGACGACGTCCTCGGCGATCTCCTCGACGGACCGGTACGCGCCCTTCTCGATGTCGCGGTCCCTGACCGCCTCGCCGGCGTACATCGGTGTCTCGACACCCGATTTCGCCCAGGTGAGCAGGTTGACCAGGCCGTCGGCGTTCCGCGCGAGGTGGGACAGCAGATGCGCTCGCGTCCAGCCGGGCAGCGCGCTCGGGCCGCGCACGGCCTCCTCGTCCATCCCGCGCACGACGCGCTCCCATTCGTCGTGCAGGGCGCGGACGCGGTTCAGCAGGGCGTGTGCGCGTTCGGAGGCTGTCACACCCCCAAACTACCGCCGAAGTGCCGCGGGCGCGTCCGCCGGAACGGACGGGTTCTTCGGCGCGATCGGTTCGAGCCGCGCGTACGGCGAGTCCTGTGACGGCCTGCTGTCCTGCTCGCCCTTGTTGGGCCAGAACGAGAAGGCCCGCTCGGCCTGCGCGGTGATGGTCAGCGAGGGGTTGACACCGAGGTTGGCCGTGATCGCCGAACCGTCCACAATGGACAATCCAGGATAGTTGAACACCCGGTGGTACGGGTCGATCACGCCGTTGTCGGGCGCCGTGCCGATCGGGGCGCCGCCGATGAAATGCGCCGTGAGCGGGATGTCGAAGATCTCGCCCCAGGTGCCGCCCGCCATGCCGCCGATGCGCTCGGCGGTGCGGAGGTTGGCCTCGTGCCCAGCGGGGATGAAGCTCGGGTTCGGCTCACCGTGGCCCTGTTTGGAGGTGTACTTGCGGCGGCCGAAGAGCCCGCGTTTGGTGTACGTGGTGATGGAGTTGTCGAGGCTCTGCATCACCAGCAGGATCACCGTGCGCTCGCTCCAGCGGTAGCCGTTGAGCAGCTTCACGGTCTGGACCGGGTGCTTGAGCATGAAGTTCACGGCCTGGCGCCAGCGCGGGACCGCCGAATCGCCTTCGGTGGCGATGGTCTGGAGCAGGCTCATCGCGTTGCTGCCCTTGCCGTAGCGGACGGGCTCGATATGCGTGTTCTCGTCAGGGTGGATCGACGACGTGATCGCGACGCCGCGGCTGAAGTTGCGCTCCTCGTCGACCGAGGTACGGGCGGCGCCGATGATGGCCTCGGAGTTCGTGCGGGTCAGTTCGCCGAGACGCGGCGAGAGCTTCGGCAGCTTGGCGGTGTCGCGCATGCTGTGGAGCAGGTTCTGCGTGCCCCAGGTGCCGGCGGCGAGCACCACCTGCGCGGCCGTGAGCTTGTGCCGGAACCTGGGCGAGGTGGTCCCGGTCTTCTTGATGCTCACCTCGTACCCACCTGCGTTTAGCGGGCTAATCGCGCTCACGGTGGTCAGGGGGATGACCTTCGCGCCGTCCTTCTCCGCGAGGTACAGGTAGTTCTTGACCAGCGTGTTCTTGGCGCCGACGCGGCAGCCGGTCATACAGGAGCCGCATTCGGTGCAGCCGGTGCGCGCCGGGCCCGCGCCGCCGAAGTACGGATCCTCGGCGCGCTCCCCCGGCTTGCCGAAGTACACGCCGACGGGCGTGGGGTGATACGAGTCCGCGACGCCCATGTCTTCGGCGACGCCCTTCATCACGACGTCCGACGGCGTGACGCTGGGGTTGGTGACGACGCCCAGCATGCGGCTGGCCTGGTCGTAGTGCGGGCCGAGTTCGGACTCCCAGTCGGTGATGTGGGACCACTGCGGGTCGACGTAGAACGGCTTCAGCGGGCGGTACAGCGTGTTCGCGTAGACCAGCGAGCCGCCGCCGACGCCCGCGCCGGCGAGCACCATGACGTCCTTGAGCATGTGGATGCGCTGGATGCCGAAGCAGCCGACCTGCGGCGCCCAGACGTAGCGGCGAAGGTCCCAGGACGTCTTCGCGAACTCGTCGTCGGCGAAGCGGCGGCCCGCCTCGATGACGGCGACGCGGTAGCCCTTCTCGGTCAGGCGGAGGGCGGCGACACTGCCGCCGAACCCGGAGCCGACGACGATCACGTCGTAGTCGAAGTCGTCTTCAGTGGTGGTGTTACTCGCAGTCACACCCTCGACTGTAACCCCGGCCACCCCTTCTGACCAGAGGTAAGTTACTCGCCGGTTACCTTCCACTCGGATGGTGCAGGCACGCCCGGAGCGCCTTTAGCGGGCTAAACGCGAAACGGATGAGGCCAATGTGACTGGTGGGTCAAGAGCGACGCCGAGGCAGGATTCGGAAGAAATCCCCAAGTGCCCGGATGATCGCCGGACGCTCACCCGGCTTGGTTCCTCGCAAGGCGATCAAGAGAGCGAGCAAGCGGGCCAAGAAGCCGCCGAGGACGGCGCCCCCAACCCAGAGAACATGTTCAGCGCTCACGGCGACGGCGTTCATCGGCACCTCTCAAGGCACACGGCCACAGGGCGGACATTCGCGAACGAACTCCGCACAGGCCGGTATCGGCATGGCTGAGGTGCCGCGCCCTCCCTCGATCGGCGCGACGCCGAGGTCGCACTCGAGAAGGAGCCTCGCGGCTACTTCTATTCTAGAAGGACCCCGTTAGCCCACCCAGGTGCATTCATCCCGGCACGACGAAAACGGCCCGGATCGCGTTTAGCGGGCTAAACGCGATCCGGGCCGGGAGCGAGCGTCAGCGGCGCACGGTCAGGCCGACCCGCTGGAACTCCTTCAGGTCCGAGTAGCCCGTCTTCGCCATCGCGCGGCGAAGCGCGCCGAAGAGGTTCACAACGCCCTCGGCGTCCGAAGACGGCCCGAAGAGCAGCGTCTTCAGGTCGACGGCGTAGTCCGGCCCCAGCGCCACGCGCGAGCGCGGCAGCGACGGGTGCGCGGCCGCCGACGTCCAGTACAGCCCCTGCCCCGGCGCCTCGGAGGCGGCGGCCAGCGGCGCGCCCAGCATGACCGCGTCGGCACCACACGCGATGGCCTTGGCGATGTCGCCGGACACGCTCATCCCGCCGTCGGCGAGCACGTGGACGTACCGGCCGCCGGTCTCGTCGAGGTAGTCACGCCGCGCGGCCGCGGCGTCGACGATCGCGGTCGCCATCGGCGTCCCGATCCCCAGCACGCTGTCGGTGCTCGTCACACCGCGGCTGGCCCCGTGCCCGACGATGACGCCGGCCGCGCCGGTGCGCATCAGGTGCATCGCGGTGCGGTAGTCGCTGACGCCGCCCGCGATCACCGGGACATCGAGCCGTCCGATGAAGTCCTTCAGGTCCAGCGGCTCGGCGTCCCGCTGGACATGCTCGGCGGAGATGATCGTGCCCTGCACGACGAGGATCTCGACGCCCGCCGCGAGCAGGTCCGGCGTCAGCTCGGCGGCGTGCTGCGGGCTGACCCGCGCGGCCACGGTGACCCCGGACTCGCGGACGGTCTTGATCGCCTCGGTCAGCAGGTCGAGCCGGATCGGGGCGGAGTGCAGTTCCTGCAGCTCACGCACGATCGCGGTCGGGTCCTCGGTGTCCTCGGCGGCCCGGACGAGGCGGAAGATCGCGTCCTCGACGTTCGGGTGCCGCGCCCACAGCCCTTCGGCGTTGAGGACGCCCAGCCCACCGAGCTCGCCGACGGCCACCGCGGTTCCCGGCGACACGATCGCGTCGGTGGGGTGGGTGACCAGCGGCAGCTCGAACCGGTACGCGTCGATCTGCCAGGCGGTGGACACGACCGAAGACGACCGGGTGCGCCGCGACGGCACGATCTCCACGTCATCGAGGTCATACGCCCGCCGCGCGGTGCGGCCCATGCCGATCTCGACCAGATCCCGCACGTCAAGTCCCTTCTCACCGACGACCGTTACACCCCATTGTCGCTAGGCCGCGTGGGTGACCTGCGCACGGGGCACCCGAACCGGGCCAGAAGTCACACCAGCCCCGTGCGCCCCACCCGTTTCACGTTTAGCCCGCTAAAGTCGCTCGGTTCAGAAGGAGACCTTCTCCACGGAGTCGGTCCGGAGGACGGAGTCCTGCGCGAAGGTCTTCTTGTAGTCGGTCCGGATCTCTTCGATCTCGCGGTTCGCGTCGCGGTCACTGAACGGGTACACGACGACGATCACCTTCGACTTCTCCCGCGAGATCACGCCGTCCGAACCGCGCCACTGGCCGCGTCCGGTCAGTTCGGTGAATCCGTCCGGGAACCTCGGCGTGACGACCTTGTCCGTGAACGCGGCGAACTCGGCGTCGGTCAGCTCCCCGCCACCCGGCTTCGTCGTCCCGAAGTACAGCTCGGTGCGCTTCCACACCTCACCCGGCGACGCCTGGAAAGCGGCGGCCTCGGGCGTGGACGGTGCGGCGGTGGCGGCGGGTACGGCGGAAGCGGCCACCCCGCCGCCGACCCCGAGGGCCGCGGCGGCGAAGACGGCCAGAGCGGTCCGGCGCGACGTGAAAGACATCGGTTCCTCCCAGGAGACTTGATCAGCGAGCCAAGTCTCCTGGGAACGGAACCGGATGGGTAGGTGTCCTGAGGGGCGGACTAACGGGTGGTGTAGTTCGGCGCCTCGACGGTCATCGTGATGTCGTGCGGGTGGCTCTCCTTGAGCCCGGCCGCGGTGATCCGCACCAGCTGCGCCTCCTGCAGCTCGGGGATCGTCGACGCGCCCGCGTAGCCCATGCCCGACCGCAGCCCGCCCACCAGCTGGTGGACGACGTTCGCGAGCGGCCCGCGGAACGGGATCCGTCCCTCGATGCCCTCGGGGACCAGCTTGTCCTCGCTCAGCACGTCGTCCTGCGCGTAGCGGTCCTTCGAGTAGGACTTCGCCTGGCCGCGCGACTGCATGGCGCCCAGCGAGCCCATCCCGCGGTAGGTCTTGAACTGCTTGCCGTTGACCAGGATCAGGTCGCCAGGCGATTCGGCGGTGCCCGCGAGCAGGCTGCCGAGCATCACCGTGGACGCGCCGGACGCGATCGCCTTCGCGATGTCGCCCGAGTACTGGATACCGCCGTCGCCGATCACCGGGATCCCGGCCGGACGCGCCGCCTGGTCGGCCTCGTAGATCGCGGAGATCTGCGGCACGCCGACCCCGGCGACGATGCGGGTGGTGCAGATGGAGCCGGGGCCGACACCGACCTTGATCCCGTCCGCGCCCGCCTCCACCAGTGCCTGCGCGCCGGCCCGCGTCGCGACGTTGCCGCCGACGATGTCGACGGTGTCGCCCAGTTCCTTCTTGAGCAGCGCGACGGTCTCGACGACGGCGCGGGAGTGCCCGTGCGCGGTGTCCACCATCAGCACGTCGACCCCGGCGTCGGCCAGCGCCATCGCGCGCTTGTGCCCGTCCGGGCCGACCCCGACGGCGGCACCGACGATCAGGCGACCGTTGGTGTCCTTGGACGCGTTCGGGTACTGCTCGGTCTTGACGAAGTCCTTAACCGTGATCAGCCCGCGCAGCTTGCCCGCGCCGTCGACGATCGGCAGCTTCTCGATCTTGTGGCGGCGCAGCAGCCCGAGCGCGGCGTCCGCGGTGACGCCGACCTGCGCGGTGACCAGCGGCGGCTTCGTCATCACCTCGTGCACCGCGCGGGTGTGGTCGACCTCGAACCGCATGTCGCGGTTGGTGATGATGCCCACCAGCGACCCGGCGGCGTCCGTGACCGGCACACCGGAGATCCGGAACCGCGCGCACAGGGCGTCGACCTCGGCGAGGGTGTCCTCGGGCGAGCACGTGACCGGGTCGGTCACCATGCCCGCTTCGGAGCGCTTCACGACCTCGACGGCGGCCGCCTGGTCGTCGATCGGCAAGTTGCGCTGCAGCACGCCCATCCCGCCCTGGCGGGCCATCGCGATGGCCATCCGGCCTTCGGTGACGGTGTCCATGGCGGCGGAGACCAGCGGGATGTTCAGGGTGACGTTGCGGGAGAGCCGGGTGCGGGTGCTGACCGCACTGGGCACCACGTCGGACTCGGCCGGCAGCAGCAGCACGTCGTCGAAGGTCAGCCCGAGCATGGCGAACTTGCTCGGGACGGGGGCGGTGACGCTGTCGCTGGTCATAGCAGGCGAAGGGCCTTCCTAGCGGTGATGAACGTGTCGCTGTAGCGACGCGAGGGCCTGCCCCTCATGATATCCGGGCCGGGCGGCCGCCCGGCCCGGGTGGGCGCCCGGTAGCGTGCAGGCGTGCCGCAAGATGCGTTGCCCCCAGACCCGTTCGCGGATGACCCGGACGACCCGGCCCGCGCGTTCATCGACGACGCCGACCGGCTCGACGAGCCGATCAGCGACGAAGAACGCACCGAGTTGCTGGCCGACCTCTCCGATCTCGCCGTCTACCAAGCGCTCCTCGAGCCGCGCGGGGTGCGCGGGATCGTGGTCGACTGCGGTGAATGCGACGAGCCCCACTACCACGACTGGCATCTGCTGCGCGCCAGTCTCGAGCAGCTGCTCGCCGACGGCCGCATGCGGCCGCACGAGCCAGCGTTCGACCCGAACCCCGGTGACTACGTGAGCTGGGACTACTGCCGCGGATTCGCGGACGGTGTCACCGCCAACGAAAGCGCCTACTGATCGCGTTTAGCCCGCTAAAGGCGATCGCCTTTAGCG
>NZ_JBHVKW010000080.1:0-41285 GCF_042797905.1 Amycolatopsis sp. NPDC057786 | reverse complement strand
TCCTTGCGTCTAGCGCAAGGAAGGGGGCCTTCATGTACTTCAGCGACCGCTCAGCCCGGGTAGAACGGGTCCGCGGCGGTGACGGTGTGCGCGTGCGGCCGCCAGACTTCCCCCAGCTCGGAGGCGACCCACAGCCCGCCCGCGTCCGCGACCAGGTTCTGCCTGCTCGGCGCCGCGGTGACGCCGTGCACCGGCGGGGTGAGGTTCGAGCTGTTGAACGCGTCCATCCGCTGCCCGTCCAGCGGCACCTTCACCACCGGCAGCGAGGTCGACGACGTCGCGGCGATCAGGTGGTCCTGGGTCGCCCAGTCGACGTCAACGACGTCCTTGAGGTCGCGTTCCTGCAGTTTCCGCGGTGCCCGCAGGGCCACCGAGTCCGCCGTCCGCACGATCGAGGCGACCACCAGCTGCCCGTTGACCACGGCGGCCAGCCGCGATCCGTCGCGCGAAAGGCGCAGTTCGGTGATCTGGCCGAGGCCGGTGAGCATGGTCGCGTCGACGCCGGCCTTCACCCAGCGGCCGTCCGCGGCCAGGGTGACCCTGGCGACGGTGTTGTGGTCGACGACCGTCCAGACCTCGCCGGAGACCCCGCCGCCGCGGGCGACCGGCCGCCAGGTGGGACGGCTCAGGCTGCCGCCGAACAGGTCCACCGAGGCGAGGTCGTGCCCGAGATCGCCCACCCGGAGCCACTGCCTGCCGTCGCGTTCTTCGACCACCGCGAGCCGTTTCCCGTCGACGGACTGCGCGGCGCTGACCACCTTGTACCCGCCGTTGCCCGCGGGCCCGCCGACCGGCTGTCCGTCGCCGAGCGACCGGACCCGCCCGTTCACGGTCATCAGTCCCAGCAGTTCCGAGTTGGGCGCGATGTCCACGTTGTAGTTGGGCAGCTCGCTGGCACGCCAGTATTCGCGGTCCGGCACCAGCGCGGTGCCGTCGGCCAGCAGCCGGATCCGGCTCAGCGTCACCGTCTGCAGCGAGAGGACGATCTGCGCGGCGATCAGGTTCCGGTCCGCGGGACTGGCCCCGCCGAGACCCGTCAGGTTGATGTCCAGCGTCCCGTCGTCCGTGCTGCGTACGTTGCTTTCGGTCATGACCTGGTCGCCGAGCAGGTCCTTGACCGCGCCCTTCAGCCCTTCGGACGGTCCCTGCAGCACCAGGTCCATCACCCGGCCGGGCAATCCGGCCTGCGGTTTCGCCGCTACGTAGCGGAGGTCGGGGACGAAGGCGCCGGAGTCGGGCGAGTAGAAGCTGATCGGCACCCGGAAGTAGTTGGTCGCGAAATCCTCGTCGGTGACGGCCAGCTCCTGCGGCGGGTCCACGATCCGCCACTGCCCGTTCGGCTGCTTCCGCAGTTTGAACTGCTGCGAGTACTCCGCCTTCACCGGGATGAACGCGCTGTCGGGGCCCAGGTTGCCGAGTTTGAACCCGCGGACGTTCACCACGGTCTCGTCCGGATTCCCCGAAGACGACGCGGTGTCGTAAACGGTGCCGAAGGTGTCGTCGATGATCGTCAGCCCCTGCGAGGGCTTCCAGTTTCGCCGGGCCTCCTCGTCGAGGTACACCCGCGCGTCGGCGTTCGCCGTGCCCGGTTTCGCGGAGTTGCGGATGAACTGGCGGGTGACGGTCAGCGGGTCGATCCCGGCCGCGGGCTCGGCGACGTCCGCCGGCGCCTGCCCGGATTTGTCCCCGGAGACGACGACGGGCTGGGATTCGAGCGGGATGTTCGCGCAGCCCGCGAGCAGCAGCAACACCGCGAGCAGGGGCAGGAGCCGTTTCACCGGCCGACCTCCTCTGGCTCGGCGAGGATCGCGTCGGGGGCGGGGCGGACTTCGAGCAGCCCGGACGACCCGTGCGTCTCCACCGGAGTGTGATCGGGCGGGGGCAGGACCAGCGGGCTCTCCCCCATCGGAGTGTCCTGTCGCCGCGGCAGCACGAGCCGGAAACAGGCGCCGTGACCGGTCTCGCCCCACGCGTCGAGCACGCCGCCGTGCAACCGGGCGTCCTCCTGGCTGATCGCGAGGCCGAGCCCGGTGCCGCCGGTCCGGCGGTTACGGGACGGGTCGGCTCGCCAGAACCGGTTGAACACCAGTTCGGCTTCGCCCGGCCGCAGGCCGACACCGTGGTCCCGCACGGTGATGGCGACCGCGGTCTCGTTGACCGCGAGGGTCAGCACCACCGGGTTCCCTTCACTGTGGTCCACCGCGTTGGCCAGCAGGTTGCGCAGGATCCGCTCGACGCGGCGCGCGTCGACCTCGGCGTGCGCCTCCTCTTCCGGCAGGACCAGTTCGACCGAGCTGCCCGCGTTGCCCGCGATCACCCGGACCTGCTCGACGGCCCTGGTCGCGATCGGCCGGACGTCGATCAGCTCGGCGGAAAGCTCTTCGACACCCGCGTCGAGCCTGCTGATCTCCAGCAGGTCGCCGAGTAGGGCCTCGAACCGGTCGAGCTCGTCGACCAGCAGTTCGGTGGAGCGCGCGAGCCCGGCCGGGAACTGTTCGCGCGACGCGTGCAGCACGTCGGCGGCCATCCGGACGGTGGTCAGCGGGGTGCGCAGCTCGTGGGAGACGTCGGAGGTGAACCGGCGCTGCAGGCCGCCGAACTCCTCCAGCTGGCGGATCTGCCGCTGGATGCTCGCGGCCATCTCGTTGTAGGACACGGCGAGTTTGGCCAGATCGTCCTCGCCGAGCACGGCGAGGCGCTGGTCGAGGTCCCCGCCCGCGAACTGTTCGGCCGCGGCGGCGGCCTGCCGGACCGGCCGGACCACCTGCCTGGTGACCAGGTTCGTGATCCCGGCCAGCAGGAGCAGCAGCACGAGACCGCCGACGAGCAGCGTGTTCTGCACGGTCGAGACGGTGTTCTGCTCGCTGGTGAGCGGGTACAGCAGGTAGAGCTGGAGCGGGTTGATCATCGTGCTCACCGGCGCGCCGACGATCAGGTACGTCGTCTTGCCGCCGTCGGCCTCGGTGACCGTGTGGATCAGGTGGCTGACCTGCTCGGTCTCCACGAACTGGCGCAGCCGCTCCGGCACCCGGTCGTAGGGACCGGCGAACACCGGCTTGTTCGACTGGTCGCGGCCGCCCGCGGCCAGCACCGGCTCGAAGGTGCCCGCGGCCGATCCGGCGCTGTCCTGCGAAGTCGTCGTGCTGGTGATCTTCTTCAGCGCGTTCTTCATCCGCGCGGTCAGCGCTTCGGGGCTTTCGGTGCCGACGCCGACCAGTTCACCGGCCGCGGTCTCGACGACCGCCCTCGTCTGCGCGATCGCCGCGTTCTGCTTGGTCTCCAGCAGCCGTTCGGTGATCTGGTTCTGCAGCACCATGCCCAGCACGAACACCACGGCCGACGACAGCGCCAGCGTGGACACCGTGACCCGGAACTGCAGCGAATGCCGCCACAGTTCGTTGAACGAGACGGCCTTGCGGCGCACGAAAACCACGATGCGCCGGAAGTGGCGCATCGTGGTCTGGGCAAGCCTGCGAAAGCGTCCGCTCATGGGGTGATCACGGCGGGCCGGCCTTGTACCCGACACCGCGAACGGTCAACACCACCTCGGGGTGTTCCGGATCCTTCTCCACCTTCGAACGCAGCCGCTGGACGTGCACGTTCACCAGCCGGGTGTCGGCGGCGTGGCGATATCCCCACACCTGCTCGAGGAGCACCTCGCGGGTGAACACCTGACGCGGTTTACGCGCGAGCGCGACCAGCAGGTCGAACTCGAGCGGGGTCAGCGGGATGGCCTTGCCCTCGCGCGTCACCTCGTGGCCGGGGACGTCGATCGCGAGGTCGCCGATCGTCAGCGACTCGGCGGGCTCGGCCTCGGTGCGGCGCATCCTGGCGCGGACGCGGGCCACGAGCTCCTTCGGTTTGAAGGGCTTGACCACGTAGTCGTCGGCCCCCGACTCGAGCCCGAGGACGATGTCCACGGTGTCGCTCTTGGCGGTGAGCATCACGATCGGCACGCCGGACTCGGCCCGGATCGCCTTGCAGACGTCGATGCCGTTCATCCCGGGCAGCATGAGGTCGAGGAGGACCAGATCCGGTTTCAGCTCACGAAGGGCGGGCAGCGCCCGTGAGCCGTCGGCCACGACGGCTGTGTCGAACCCCTCCCCACGCAGCACGATGGTGAGCATCTCCGCGAGAGCAGGGTCGTCGTCGACGACCAGAACACGTGCCTTCATAAACCTATGTTCGCACTAGTTTCCCCGCGCGAGCGCGCGACCCGGCGATGTGACCACCAGAAAGATCATCGAATCGGGCAAATTGCTCCATCCGAGTAGGGTCTTCGGGCTCTAGAGCGCACGTCGCGGAGCTGAAGTCGCACCTCCCAAAGCGATCACACGCGTGAACCCGCCCTGGCCGAAGGCCCCGCTGTCGCGGTGACAGGGCGCCTTACCCGTCACCGCGACAGGGATTACCGGACAGCGCCCTGTCGACGTCGATCACGGACGCGGGTTCACCGAAAGAACTCAGCGCACGTCTAAGCCTGGTGAACGGCCTCGGGGAGTCGATCGCGAACACACCGGCCAGGACGTCGCCGCGGTGATAGGTCGCGACGAACCGCTTCGAAGCGACGTCACCTTCGGCGATCCGCACGTCTTCCGTGGCCACTCCCGCGAATTGGAGCCGCCGTCCGTACTGATCGGACCAAAAGTAACCGTGTCGTGCGAAATGCGTGACGGTCGAGCCGGCGAGCAGGTTCGCGACCGCGACGCCCGGCTGGTCCGAGGCCGCCGTCCAATGCTCGGCGCGGACCCGCTCGCCGCGCAGCGGACAGCGGTACCGCGCGACGTCACCCACCGCGATCACTCGGGGATTCACTGTGACACAGCCGGAATCGACCAGCACCCCGTCGTCGACGGCGAGCCCGGAGCCGGTCAGCCATCCGGTGGCCGGCCGCGACCCCACCCCGGCGACGACGAGATCGGCGGGGAGCTCGCGGTCGTCGGCGAGCCGCACGCCGGTGACCCGACGGTCGCCGGCGAACCCGGCGACGGAGACGCCCGTGATCAGCCGGACGTCGTTCTCGGCGTGCAGTTCCCCGCATACCGCGCCCATCCGCGCGCCGAGGACGGAGGCGAGCGGCACGGGCATCGCCTCGACCACGGTCACTTCGTGCCCGAGCAGGCGGCACGCGGACGCGACCTCCGCGCCGATGAATCCCGCGCCGATGACGACGACAGAAGAAGGCCCCGCCGCGAGAGCTCGTTTCAGCGCGACCGCGTCGTCGAGGGTCCGCAAAGTGTGAACTCCGGACAGATTCCTTGCCGCGTCGAGGGTTCTGGCCACCGCCCCGGTCGCGATGACGTAGCCGTCGGCGGCGATCGTGGTGCCGTCGCCGAGCGTCACGCCTTCGCGGCCGAACCTCTCGGCGCGGACACCGAGGTGCCATTCGGCGGCCAGCGCGTCGAGATCGTCCTGCCCGGCGAGCGCGACGTCGTCAGCGGAAACCTTGCCCAGCAAGAAATCCTTCGACAGCGGCGGCCGGTCGTACGGCGGTTCGGCGCCGATCATCACCAGCCGCCCGTCGAAACCCCGCCCGCGCAACTCCTGTGCCGCGCGAAGTCCGGCCAGGGAGGTGCCGACGACGGCGACCGTCCTCAAGCCACTTCCCGGCGCGCCTCGGTGTCCACGTAGATCACGCCGTCCGCGATCACGACCGGGTACGTGCGCACGGGGTTCTTGGCAGGCAGGCAGTCCGGGGCGCCGGTCCGCAGGTCGAAGCGCGCGGCGTGCAGCGGGCATTCGACGTAGCAGCCCTCGATCCAGCCGTCGGCGAGCGACGCGTCCTGATGGCTGCAAGTGTCGTCGAGGGCGTAATAGGCGCCCTCGCTATGGAAGACCGAGACGGGAACAGGGCCCGGCAAGCGGAGGGCTTCGCCTTCGGGCAGTTCGGCGACGGAGCAGGCACGGATCATCGGGGCCTCCGGGGAAAGGACCGACGGTTTGTTGATGTTGCGTATTACGAGACGGGACGTGCTCTGCGCAACAATCACCCCGGAGGGGCCGGTACGTCAAGGGATTCGCCCACTCAGCCGAGCGGATCCGGGCGAAACGGCTACTGTTGCGTCATGCGGAACCAGGACGCGGGGAACGCAACGCCCAGTCAGGTGCAGTCCGTCGACCGTGCGATCAGCGTGCTGGAACTGCTGGCGCGTAACGGGGAAACCGGGATCACCGAGATCGCGGGCGAGCTCGGCGTGCACAAGTCGACGGCGTCGCGCCTGCTGAGCGTCCTGGAGAACCGCGGTCTCGTCGAGCAGCTCGGCGAACGCGGGAAGTACGCGATCGGCTTCGGCGTCGTCCGGCTCGCCGGCGCCGCCACCGGCCGGATGGACCTGGCGAAGATCGGCAGGCGGACCTGCCAGGGCCTGGCGGAGACGCTCGGCGAGACGGTCAACATCGCGATCGCCGACGACGGCGTCGCGATCAACGTCAGCCAGGCCAGGGGCTCGGCCGCGATCAGCACGCAGAACTGGACCGGGCAGCGCACTCCCCTGCACGCGACGTCCAGCGGAAAGGTGCTGCTCGCGTACATGGGCGACACCGAGCGCAAACGTTTGCTCCGCCGGAAGCTCGAACGGTTCACGCCGCGGACCACGGTCGATCCGGAGGAGCTGGCCGCCGAGCTGGAGCGGGTCGCCGAGGACGGGTACGCGGCCTGTTTCGAGGAGCTGGAGCTGGGGATGCACGCGGTCGCGGTGCCGGTGCACGGCCCCGGCGGCGACGTCGTCGCGGCGATGAGCGCTTCCGGCCCGTCGTACCGGCTGTCGAAACAGCGGGTACGGCAGATCGTCCGGCCGCTCACCGAGGCGTCGGCGGATCTTTCGGCGCAGCTGGGGTACTTCACCGAGTGACGCGACCCGCCCGGTCACACCCTCCACACGCGCTATGAAAGGTCCTTTCCTTGCGAAATTTGCCAGGAAAGGACCTTTCATAGCGCGCGCCACGTGAAGAGGCCGACCGCTTCGGGCTCTTGACAGCGCGCCCGCACGTGCCGCACTTTGTTGCTGAAGACGGAACAACGTGCCTCATCCGCAACAGCGCCTGTCACCCCGATGCCCTTGTGTCCTCTGTGGACCTTCCAGGGCAGGCAGGAGGTACCCCTCACCATGCCCCCAGGACCCCGCGTCGTCGTGATCGGCGCCGGCGTCGTCGGCTGCGCCATCGCCGACGAGCTCACCGAACGTGGCTGGACCGACCTCACCGTGCTGGACCAGGGCGACCTGTTCACCACCGGCGGGTCGAGTTCGCACGCACCCGGTCTGGTCTTCCAGACCAACTCCTGCCGCACGATGACCGGGTTCGCGGCGTACACCGTCGCGAAGTACGGCGCGCTCGACCTCGACGGGCACCCGTGTTTCCGGCCCGTCGGCGGGCTGGAGGTGGCCACGACGCCGGAACGGCTCGCCGACCTCAAGCGCCGTCACGGCTGGGCGACCGCGTCCGGCGTCGAAAGCAGGCTCGTCGAGCCGGACGAATGCGCGGCCCTGCATCCGCTGCTCGACCCGGCCAAGGTGCTCGGCGGATTCCACATCCCCTCCGACGGCCTGGCCAAACCCCTGCGCGCCGCCGAGGCGCAGGCACGGCGCGCGATCGCGCGCGGCGCGAAGTTCCTCGCGCGCCAGAAGGTCGTCGGCGTCGAACGGTCGGGCGGCCGGGTCACCGGCGTCACGACCGAGACCGGGAGCTTCCGCGCGGACGTCGTCCTCTCGTGCGCCGGGATGTGGGGGCCGTTGCTCGGCGAACTGGTGGACCTCGCGATCCCGCTGGTCCCGATGGCGCATCAGTACGCGCGCACCAGCCCGCTGCCTTCACTCGCCGGTGTGACCGAGGAGGCCACCCGGCCGATCCTGCGGCACCAGGACGCCGACCTCTACTTCCGCGAGCACGTCGACCGGATCGGCATCGGCGCGTACGGGCACCGGCCGATGCCCTTGCCTCCCCACGAGATCGGCACCGGCGAGGGCATGCCGTCGGAGCTCGCGTTCACCCCCGCGGACTTCGAGCCGTCCTGGGCCGCCGCCGTCGGCCTGCTGCCGTCACTGGGCGAGACCAAGGTCGAGGAAGGCATCAACGGCCTGTTCTCCTTCACCCCGGACGGCATGCCGCTGCTGGGCGAGCATCCGGACCTCGACGGCTTCTGGGTCGCCGAAGCCGTGTGGATCACGCATTCGGCCGGAGTCGCGCACGCCATGGCGCGGTGGCTCGTCGACGGCCAGCCCGGCGTGGATCTGCACGGGTGCGACCTCGCCCGGTTCGAGCGGGTGCAGCTCGCCCCGGATTACGTCATGGCGCGCAGCTGCCAGAGCTTCACCGAGGTCTACGACATCGTCCATCCGTTGCAGCCCATGGAAGAACCGCGGCCGCTGCGCACGAGTCCCTTCCACGAAAGGCAGCAGGAGCTCGGCGCGTTCTTCCTCGAAGCGAGCGGCTGGGAACGTCCGCACTGGTACGAGGCGAACGCGGATCTCCCGGAGGTCGGTCTCGTCCCGGAGCGCACCGGCTGGGCCGCGCGGTACTGGTCGCCGATCGGCGGCGCCGAAGCGCTGGTCGCGCGGCAACGGGTCGCGATGTTCGACATGACGTCGCTGAAACGGGTGGAGGTCACCGGCCCCGGCGCGTTGCCGTTCCTCCAGACGATGACCACGAACCAGCTCGACAAGAAGCCCGGTTCGGTCACCTACACGCTGTTGCTCGACGAGGACGGCGGGGTGCGCAGCGACCTGACCGTCGCCCGGCTCGCTGCCGAGCGGTTCCAGGTCGGGCTCAACAGCCCGATCGACATCGACTGGCTGCGGCGGCATCTCCCCGGCGACGGCGCCGCGCAGATCCACGAGACCACCCCGGGCACTTGCTGCATCGGGCTCTGGGGCCCGCTCGCCAGAGCGGTACTGCAACCACTGTCCACAACGGACTTCTCACACAAGGCGATGGGCTACTTCAAGGCGAAACAGGCGTACGTCGGACAGGTGCCGGTGACGGCGATGCGACTGTCCTATGTGGGCGAGCTCGGCTGGGAGCTGTACACGAGCGCGGACCTCGGCCGCCGGTTGTGGGACACGCTCTGGGAGGCCGGGCAGGCGCACGGGATCATCGCCGCCGGCCGGGACGCCTTCTCCAGCATGCGGCTGGAGAAGGGCTACCGGCTGTGGGGAACGGACGTCACCGCCGAGCACGACCCGTACGAGGCCGGGCTCGGCTTCGCCGTGCGGATGGACAAGGGCTACTTCATCGGACGGGACGCGCTGGCCGGCCGTTCGGAGGAAACGGTGACCAGGAAACTGACCTGTCTCACCGTCGACGATCCGCACTCGGTCGTACTCGGCAAGGAGCCGGTGTTCGCCGACGGGCGTCCCGCCGGGTACGTCACGAGCGCCGCGTACGGCTACACCGTCGGCAAGAACATCGCGTACGCCTGGCTTCCGGTCGAGTTCACCCAGCCCGGCAGGCCGCTGGAGATCGAGTACTTCGGCGAGCGGATCCCCGCCGTCGTCGCGAGTGAACCGCTGTTCGACCCCGGCATGAACCGGATCAGGAGCGCCGCATGAGCCATTACGACGTCATCGTCATCGGCCTCGGCGGGATGGGCAGCGCCGCGGCGTATCGGCTCGCCCGGCGAGGTCGGCGTGTGCTGG
The DNA here is from genome assembly GCF_042797905.1 of Amycolatopsis sp. NPDC057786. Lineage (NCBI taxonomy): Bacteria > Bacillati > Actinomycetota > Actinomycetes > Pseudonocardiales > Pseudonocardiaceae > Amycolatopsis > Amycolatopsis sp. NPDC057786. Next base: position 31,653 of record NZ_JBHVKW010000080.1, on the reverse strand, counting down.
GCATCGACCGCTTCGCGCCGGTGCACAACCTCGGGTCCAGCCACGGCGGCTCGCGGATCACCCGGCAGGCGTACTTCGAGGACCCCGCGTACGTCCCGCTCCTGCTGCGGGCGCACGAACTGTGGGACGGGATCGAACGCGACTCCGGCCGGAGGATCTTCACCCGCTGCGGCGGCATCATGCTCGGCGGCCCCGATTCCAGGACGGTGTCGGGAAGCCTGGCCAGCGCCCGGAAATGGGAGCTGCCGCACGAACTGCTGGACGCGGCGGAGATCCGGCGCCGGTTCCCGACGATGAACCCGGACGATCACGAGATCGCACTGTACGAGGAGAACGCCGGGTTCGTGGTGCCGGAAAGCAGTGTGGCCGCGCATCTCCAGCTCGCCGCGCGGGCCGGGGCGGAGCTGCACCACGAAGAGAAGGTCCTTTCGTGGCGGGAGACGTCCACCGGTGTGCGGGTGGGGACGTCGCAGAACTTCTACACGGCGGAGCAGCTGGTGATCTGCCCCGGCGCGTGGGCGCCGGAACTGCTCGCCGAACTCGGCATCGGCTTCACCGTCGAACGCCAGGTCCAGTACTGGTTCGCGCCGTCGGGCGGGGCGGAGCCGTTCCGCGCCGGGCGGCATCCGATCTACGTCTGGGAAGGCGAGAACGGCCGCCAGTTCTACGGTTTCCCCTCACACGACGACGCCGGAAGCGTGAAGGTCGCGTTCTTCCGCGGCGGCCGGACGTGCACGCCGGAGACCATCGACCGGACGGTGCACCCCGAGGAGGCCGGCGAGATCGCGGAGTTCGTCGGCCGGAAGATGCCGTCGCTGCCCGGCACGTTCCTGCGCGGGGCGACCTGCATGTACACGAACACGCCCGACGAGCATTTCGTCATCTCCCGCCATCCCGCGCACGAACGCGTGGTGGTCGCCTGCGGGTTCTCCGGGCACGGCTTCAAGTTCGTCCCGGTGGTCGGCGAGATCCTCGCCGACCTGGTCGTGGACGGTACGACCGGGCATCCGGTCGCCCTGTTCGATCCCGCCCGGTTCGCCGGAGTGCCGAGATGACGAGCCTCATCCCGACGCTGGGCGGCGACTACTACACCGACCCCGCGATCTTCGCGGCCGAGCAGGAAAAGATCTTCGAACGCCAGTGGTTCTGCGCGGTCCGGGCGGCGGATCTGCCGTCGGCGGGCGACTTCCGGACCGTCCAGGTCGGCCGGGAGAGCGTGCTCGTCAGCCGCGGCCGGGACGGCGGGCTGCGGGCGTTCCTCAACGTCTGCCGCCATCGCGGGGCCCGGCTGTGCACCGAGGAGTCTGGCACGGTGAAACGCGCGTTCCAGTGTCCGTACCACGCGTGGACGTACGGGCTCGACGGCAGGCTGATCGCGGCGCCGAATCTGGCGAACCTTCCCGACATCGACCGGTCCGCGTACGGGCTGCACACCGTGAGCCTGCGCGAATGGCTGGGATACGCGTGGGTCTGCCTCGCCGCGGATCCGCCGTCGTTCGAAGCCGACGTCGAAGGCGCGGTGCGGGAACGGCTGGGCGACCTGGAATCGATCGAGCGCTACGGCCTCGACCGGCTCTCGGTCGGGCGCCGGATCACCTACGACGTCAAGGCGAACTGGAAACTGATCGTCGAGAACTTCATGGAGTGCTACCACTGCGCGACCATCCACCCGGAGCTGACCGAGGTGCTGCCGGAGTTCGCCGACGGGTACGCGGCGCAGTACTACGTCGGGCACGGCGCCGAATTCGGCGAGGCGGTGGACGGCTTCACCATCGACGGCACGACGGGCTTCGGCCGGCTCGACGGTGTCGCGACCGAACAGGACAGGCGGTACTACGCGATCACCATCCGGCCGCAGGTGTTCGTGAACCTGGTGCCGGACCACGTGATCTTCCACCGGATGTACCCGCTCGCGCCGGGCCGGACGGTCGTCGAATGCGACTGGCTCTACTCCGGGGAGGTCGTGGCGTCGGGGCGGGACGTGTCACGGTCGGTGGAGTTGTTCCACCGCGTCAACGAGCAGGACTTCGACGCCTGCGAACGCTGCCAGCCCGCGATGGCGTCCCGCGCCTACCGCGGCGGCGGGGTGCTGATGCCGTCCGAGCACCACATCGGCGAGTTCCACACCTGGCTACTCACGCGTTTAGAGGACTGAACGCGGTAGTTGCGCGCGCAAGGACCACATTCAGAGGACTAAACGGTGTCAGGTAAGTCCGCGCGTGCCGGGTCGTGAGTGGCGTTTCGGGTTTTGACCCGAAACGCCAGTCAGGCCCCCGACGACCGGAGGCGAAAGCTCCTTTCACTGCATCACACGCGGCGAAGGGAGCCTTCAGCCCACCGCCGGCCCTCCCGCGAACAGGACTTGCAGGACAGAGGACTAACCGCGGAGGAGGGAGGTGGCGAGAGCCGAGGTGTCGACGCCGGCGACGCCGTCGAGGATGTGCCAGGGCGCGAGCCAGCCCGTCGCGGCGAGCTCGTCGTAGACCACCGAGCACCGCTTCTGGAGCGCGTCGTCGGTCTCGAAGGAATCCCGCGCGCGGTCGGCGTCGCTCTCCGCGCGGCGCTGCGCGCGGTCGGCGGCGACGTCGGCGGCGACCCGGAGCAGCAGATGCGCGACGGGCACCGGCAGGCCGAACCGGTCGATCTCCAGTTCCTTGAGCCAGCGCACGAACTCGCCGTCCGCGCCCTGATGGAGCCGGGCCGCGCCGTACGCCGCGTTCGACGCGACGTACCGGTCGAGCAGCACGACGTCGTGGTCGCCGAGCCGGGCGCGGATCTCGTCGGCCGCGCCCCGCCGGTCGAGCGCGTAGAGCATCGCCATGCCGTAGACGGAGTCGGCGAGGTCGCCGTGGCCGCGGTGCAGCGCTTCCTTCACGAGGTCGGCGTGCACGCTCTCGCCGTACCGCGGGAACGCGATGGACGTGACGCTCGCCCCGGCCGCGTTCAACGCGCCGGTCAGCGCGTCGGCGAGGGTGCGCTTGCCCGCGCCGTCCAGACCTTCGATCACCACGAGTCGTCCCACGGGCTCAGAATATGGCGAGCACCGCGCAGCGGTTCGCTTGAGGGTGGTGGCGGGGGCATGGATGGAATGGCGAGCACCGCGCAGCGGTTCGCTTGAGGGTGGTGGCGGGGGCATGGATGGAATGGCGAGCACCGCGCAGCGGTTCGCTTGAGGGTGGCGGCGGGGGCATGGATGGACAAATCGCCGTGGTTGACCGGCGGGCCAGACGGGGTCAGCTCACGTCCGGCCCACCGGTCCGCTAGGGGACGCGCTTCTTCGAGTGCAGGAAGAAGCCGGCGACACCGATGAGGAGCAAGCCGCCGAAGATCAGCAGCGGCACGAAGCCGGTGTCCTGCGCGTCGGGCGCGGGGCCGCCGTCACCACGGGGCATCACCTGGGCGTTGTAGCCACCGGCCTTGCCCTCCTGCGCGTACGGCGAGTTCGCGAGCATGGCGCCGTACCGGCCGGAGACGGTCTTCTGGTACTCCGCGAGGGTGACCGAAGCGCCGCTCGCGTAGCCGCTGACACCCGAGTCGAGCAGGGTCACCCGCCCGTCGCGCAGCGCGTACCAGGCGTCGACCTGGGGTTCGTGGAGGAGTGTCGCGCCGGCGGGCAGTCTCCTGGCCAGTTCGCTTTCCCGGTCACCCGACGCGATGTTGCCGACGCGCCAGACGCCGTCGTCCCCGCGGACCGACCAGACGGTCGCGGTCCGCCCGTCGGACGCCGTCACCGGCACCGCGACGTAGGCGAGCCGCCCGGCGACCGCGCCGTCACCGGCGACGAAATCCCTCGAAAGCTCGTAAACCGGGAAGGATTCGTCGACGACACTCACCGACGGCGGATGGCCCGAACCACCCGTCTGTGTGAAGAAGCGACCGATCTCGGCACGCAGCGTGGGGTCGTCGGCAGCCGCCTTCGCGGCCGCGAGATCTTCACCGGACAGGTGATCCGCGCGCGCTCCGGGGGCCGAGACCAGCAGTGCGACCGCGACCAGCCCGGCGAGCCCGAGCAGCTTCCGCGCGCTCATCGCCGGATCCCGGTGAGCGTGTGGGTCCAGGTGAAGGATTTGTTCGCCGAGTAGAAGTCGTAGGTCGACCAGTTGTAGCGGTTGCCGGTGGGCAGTGGATCCCCCCACGAGACCCACTTCCGGCCGGCGTCGTGGCCGTAGAGGACGTGCATGTGGCCGCCGCCCGCGGCCCAGCCGACCCGCGTCTGGACCGGCTTGCCGTCACCGGTCTGCGCTTGGACGGCGGCGTAGGGGATGCGGCCCTTCAGGTAGTTCCCCGGGGCTGCGAAGCCGAGCTTGCCGAAGGCGCGCCGGACGTCGCCCAGCGTTCCCGGCTTGTCGGCGCACTCCCGGCGGCGCTCGTCGTGGGCGATCCGGCAGAATTCGTTCTGAGTGACGGTCACACCGTGGTGTGCCGCGATGGTGTTGCCGGAAGCCACCCAGCACCACTGGGACTTCTCCTGCGCCTGCATGGCGATGGGGTTCTGGCGGGAAGACGGCGAGGGCAGCGCGCTCGCCGGGGTCTGGATCGCCAGCCACGCCACGAGACTCGCGGCGCCGGCGGCGCAAAACCTCCTCGAGAACACAGGCACGACGGGCCTCCTGGTCACCATGGCGAACCAATGTGGTCACAACGGTGAACAGCAGGCTCACACAGAGCAAGATGGGCACTCGGCGGAACGGACCGTTCCGGGGCGTTTCCACACCCCGGAACGGTCACTCTTCCGGGGTCAACCACCCCGAACGGGGGACGTAGTGTTCACAGTGCGCTGCTAACGTGAACGTTCCGCGGTGTTCACGCTCAGCGCACACACTGGTCTGGTGAAGGGACGAGCGGTGACACGAGACGGTGCCGATACGTTCTCGGCGGGAACGCATGCCGCGAACGATGACACCCCGACGATCATCGACGGCACGCGCCGTCAGCCGCTCGAAGCCTTGCCCAAAGAACTCGTCGAGGCCCTCCGGAGCGGCGAATTCCACCACGCCCTCCGGCAGGCGATCGCCTACCGCGGCCTGTCCCTCGCCCGGCTCCGCGCCCACCTCGGGCTCCGCGGCGTCCAAATCGGACAGTCGACGTTGAGCTACTGGCAGCGCGGATTGCGGCAGCCGGAGGTGCCCAAGGCGATCCCCGCGGTGCGCGCGCTGGAATCGGTGCTGCAACTGCCCCCGGACGCGCTCGTCGTGCTGATCGGGCCGCGGACGGCGCGGGCGCGCGGACACCAGATGGCCGCGTCGTTCCACGACATCCGGTCCGGCGACATGGGCTCGATCGTCGACCAGCTGCTGGCCGAACTGGGCGCGTACCCGTCGTCCAACCGCTACAACGCCGACCTCGAGATGCTCGCGGTGCACGACACGATCACCTTCGACGCCGCGCACCGGCAGGTCGGCCTCCAGACCCGGCTGGTGTGCCGGGCCCGGCGGCACGGCCCGGACCGGTACGTCACCGTCTACAACGGCGACCCTGGCTGCAACATCGGCGACGTCGAGCTGATCACCGCCGAGGGATGCCGCGTCGGCCGGATCCGGCGCAACGCCGGCGCCGAGACGATGGCCACCGAGCTGCTCTTCGACCGCAAGCTCGCCGAGGGCGAGATCCACGTGTTCTGCTTCGAGGTCCGCGACGACTCCGGCACCGCGTCGCCCGGCTACTTCCGGATGCTGCGCGACCAGTGCTCGAGCTACCTGGTGCAGCTGAAGTTCGCGCTCGGCGCGCTGCCCGCCCGCTGCACCCGGCAGTTCCGGACGCGCGACGACGCCGTGCCCGTCGAGTCCGAGGAGCTGCCCCTCGACATGGGCGGCGTGACCAGCGGTTTCTTCAGCGACGCCGGGCCGGGGCTGGCCGGCATCGAGGTCGAGTGGCGCTAGCGCGTGCCATGAACGGTCCGTTACTGGCAAAATTTGCCAGTAACGGACCGTTCATAGCAGCCGTCAGTACCGGTAGTGGTCGGTCTTGAACGGACCTTCGACGTCCACGTCGATGTACTCGGCCTGCTCCTTGGTCAGCTTCGTGAGCTCACCGCCGAGCGCGTCGAGGTGGATCTTCGCGACCTTCTCGTCGAGCTTCTTCGGGAGGCGGAAGACCTCCTTGTCGTACTCCTCGTGCTTGGTGAACAGCTCGATCTGCGCGATCACCTGGTTGGAGAAGCTGTTCGACATCACGAACGACGGATGCCCGGTCGCGTTGCCCAGGTTCAGCAGGCGGCCCTCGGACAGCACGATGATGCTCTTGCCGTCGGGGAACACCCACTCGTCGACCTGCGGCTTGATGTTGATGCGCCGGATGCCCGGGTAGCGCTGCAGGCCCGCCATGTCGAGCTCGTTGTCGAAGTGGCCGATGTTGCCCAGGATCGCCTGGTGCTTCATCTTCGCCATGTGCTCGACGAGCACGACGTCCTTGTTGCCGGTCGTCGTGATGATCATGTCGGCCTCGCCGAGGACGTTCTCCAGCTTCTTGACCTGGTAACCGTCCATCGCCGCCTGCAGCGCGCAGATCGGGTCGATCTCGGTGACGATCACCCGCGCGCCCTGGCCGCGCAGCGATTCCGCGGCGCCCTTGCCGACGTCGCCGTAACCGCAGACGACCGCGACCTTGCCGCCGATGAGGACGTCGGTGCCGCGGTTGATGCCGTCGATCAGCGAATGCCGGATGCCGTAGCGGTTGTCGAACTTCGACTTGGTCACCGCGTCGTTCACGTTGATCGCCGGGAACAGCAGCTCACCGGCCGCGGCGAGCTGGTAGAGCCGCAGCACGCCGGTGGTGGTCTCCTCGGTGACCCCGCGGATGCCTTCGCCGATCTTGGTCCACTTGCCGGTGTCGGCCGCGACCGAGGCGCTCAGCAGCTGCAGGAACACGCGGAACTCGTCCGAGGTGTCCTCGTCCGGCGCGGGGACGACACCGGCCTTCTCGAACTCGGTTCCCTTGTGCACCAGCATGGTGGCGTCGCCGCCGTCGTCGAGGATCATGTTGGGACCCTCGCCGTCCCACGTGAGCATGCGCTCGGTGCACCACCAGTACTCCTCCAGCGACTCGCCCTTCCAGGCGAACACCGGGACGCCCTTGGGCTCCGCGGGGGTGCCGTGCGGGCCGACGACGACCGCCGCGGCGGCGTGGTCCTGGGTGGAGAAGATGTTGCAGGAGGCCCAGCGCACCTCCGCCCCCAGCGCGACGAGGGTCTCGATCAGGACCGCGGTCTGTACGGTCATGTGCAGCGAGCCCGAAACCCGGGCTCCCCGCAGGGGATAGACCTCGGCGTACTCGCGGCGCAACGCCATCAGGCCCGGCATCTCGTGCTCGGCGAGGCGGATCTCCTTGCGGCCGAACTCGGCGGCCTCGAGATCGGCGACGGCGAACTCGATGCCGTTGCGGGTGTCGTGCCGCTTGGCAACGCTTTCGGGGGTCATATGCGCGCTTCCTCCAAGGTTGGATGACATCGGAACAGTACCGTTGTCGGCTCAAAGCCCACTGGAACGGTTTGGAGGCCTTCACCGTGGTCATGCCGGGTCCCGATACCCGCGTCGTCGAAATACGCGTACCCGGGCTAGTGGGCACGAGCGGTGAAAGCCTGCTGGATTCGACGTCGGTGGTCGACGTCGCGGGCGATGGGATCGGCAGGCTGATCCGGCCGTCGGACCGGCTGCGCCGTCCCGCTCCCGGTCCGGTACTGCCCGCGCTCGGCCGTTCGATCCCGCGCATCCTCGAAGGCTACCTGTGGAGCGGGATGACCTCCGGAGGCGCGGCGAAGGCGACCTGGGCGCTGTTGTTCCCGTTCTCGCTGGCGAACGTCGCGCACTGGATGCTGCCGCCGGTCCCGGAGGGCAAACGGTTCGCGGCGCTGCTCGGCTCGGTGTGCCGAGGCCTGCTGCGGGTGGCATCGCTGCTGCTGACGATGTTGCTGATCAGCCAGCTCGCCGTGGTCTCGCTCGATCTCTTCGCCGCCCAGTGCCTCGCGCCCGGTTCGACCTGTCTCGAAGGGGCGCCGTCGTTCCTGCGGGATTTCGCGCCGCTGCGGACGGCGATCGGGGTCCTGCCGCTGCTCGCGCTGATCGTCGTGCTCGACCGGATCCCGTCGTCGGACTGGCGATCGCGGAACAGGCTGCACCGCGTGCCCAGTTCGAGCCCGCTGCAACCGCAGGACCTGCCGAGGACACCCGGCCTGCGCACCCTCCACACCGTCGCCGCCCTGACCTGCGTCGCGCTTCCGTTGCTCGGCGGGCCGTTCCGGCTGCCGTCCGCGACGTTCGACCTGATCGTCTGGATCTGCGCGCTGGCGCTCGTCCTCGCGACGCTGGTGGCCTCGACGGTCGGTTTCTCGGCCGGGCCGGTGATCCGGGGCGGGCTGATCGGGATCGCCGTCGTCCTGGTCGGCATCGCCGTGGTGCGCCGGACGCCGCTGCCCGCGGGGCTGGCCGGTGGCGGGCTCGGCGGAGCGGACGGGACGGTCGAGGCGCTGGGGGCGGCGATGGTCGCGGTGACCGTGCTGTTCGCGCTGATCCTCGTCCCGGCGGCCCTGCTCGGACGGCCGACGTGGAAACACCTGCCGCACCGGCTGCGGCCGTGGCTCGGCGGCTGGGCGGCGGCGCCGGTCGTCGCGCTGGCCGGTCTGCTCGGCGGCGGCTTCGGCGCGGGGCTCGCGGTCGCGCTGCGGCAACTGGTCGGCGCGAGCGAACTCCGGCTGCCCGATACCTACGCGCTCGTGACCGTGCTGTGGGGCGCCGGTCTCGCGCTGGCCGTCGTGCTCGGTGTGCTGGGCTTCGCGGTCGCCGTCCCGTTGCGACGGCTGCGCCGCGGTATCCCGAAGATCGTCGCGCTGATGGAGATCGACAAGGCACAGGAAGAGGAAGCCGCGACCGCCTGGGCCCGTGCTTCGTGGGAACGCAAGCATCTGCACCATCTCGCGCTCACGGTGGCGCTGGCGATGGCGGCCGGCGGCGGGGCGCTCCTGGTGCTGCGCTTCGGTTTCGGCCCGCTGCCGGGCTGGTTCAAGCATCTCTCCGCGATCGGCGTGTTCGCGCTCGGTGCGATGGCTGCGGGGCTGCTGCGCGTCGTGTTCGCCGCCGCGACGACCCCCAAGCGCAGCCGTCACCTCGGCGCGCTGGCGGATCTCGTGTGCTTTTGGCCGCGTGCCGCCCATCCGACCGTTCCGCCGAGTTACGCGCTCAAGGTCGTCCCGGAACTCGCGGACCGGGTCAAGGAACATCTGGCCGATCCGGGCACCCGGGTCGTGCTCTCCGGATACAACCTCGGCAGCCTGCTGACCGTGCTCGCCGCGGCCCGCGTGATCGCCGATCTCCCGCCGGAGGACCGCGACCGGGTCGGCCTGCTGACCGCCGGGTCACCGCTGCAATGGGGTTACCAGCGCGCGTTCCCCGCGATGCTGCCGCAGGCGCAGCTGGCCGGACTTTTCGAAGGCCTCGACGGCCGCTGGCGCGCGCTGTGCCGCGGTACGGACATCTTCGGCGGCGGCGTCACGACGTGGCGGCATCGCGTGGTGGCCGGGAAACTGCTGGGCGACGGCTACCTGCCCGGCGGCGGGACCGGGCCGCTGGCCGCCGAGGCCGACGAGCAGGGCGTCCTGGTGCTCGGCGGCGACCACTGGCTGCCCGACCCGATGCGCGGGCCGACCGGACGACACCGCTGGGCGCCCGGCGTCCTCAAGCACACGGACTACGTCGTCGACGCCGAATGGGACAACGCCGTCGCGATGGCGGCCGGCCTCGGCAGGCCCCGCCCGAAGAACACTTGGGGCGAGCAGGGATCCCTCTTCGGGGACTTCCCGCAGATGCGCTGAAGGCCCCCTTCGCGAGGAAGAGGGCCTTCAGGTGTCAGCTAGCTTCAGTTGGCCTTGCCGCGACGCACGCGCAGCAGGACGAGAACGCCGGCACCGGCCAGGACCAGCAGGCCACCGGCCCACAGCAGCCAGGCGTTGTCGAAACCGGTGTCCGCGAGGCCGCCGCCGTTGCCACCGTTGCCGTCGACCGCGGGGGCCGGAGCGGTGGTGCTGCTGCTGGGGGCTTCCGACGTCTGGGACGGCTTGTCCGTGGTGGCCGGGGCCGACGTCGGCGGCTTGGCCGTGGTGGTCTTCGTCGGCTCGCCCGGCTTCGTCGGCTCGGACGTCGGCGTCTTCTTCTCACCGCAGACGAACCAGTGGCTGATGGCCGCCTGCTGGTCACCCTTGTTCAGTGGCGAACGCAGCTGCGTCCACGGCGGGTTCTCGGGCAGCCCCTTCTCCCCCGGCACGTAGACGTTGTAGCCGTGGCCGCCCTTGACCACGATCGCCGTGACGGTGACGCCCTTGGCGACCGCGGTGATGTCGAGGTACAGGTCCCCGTTGCCACCGGTGACGGTCAGGTCCGAGGTGGGCAGGAGCTTGCCCGGCACCTTGGCCCCCTCGCAAGTGGTGGCGTTGCTGCCCACGACCTGGGTCGCGCGGTCGTCGCTGCGGGTCGCGAGCGCGGTGCCCGCGGTGCCCAGCAGGGCGGCGGTGGCGAGGGCGACGACGGTGACGGCGGAACGGACACGTCGTCTGGGCTTGATCTGCATTCGGAGCTCTCCTGTACCGATCGGGGGACAAACGAGCGAAGCGTGGCGCCACCTCCGAGGGAACGCGGTCAACTCGCGGTACTTCTGCAGGAGTCGCGTTAACCCATCAGGGGGAAGCAAGGTCCCGGACGGTATCGCACACGGATTTTACGGCGGCAGCGGGACCCCGGCTGTTATCACTCCGAGACCGGACGAAAACGGCCCACCATCCACAAAGGAATGGTGGGCCGTCGAAACGAGAATGATCAGTCCGAAACGGACGTCGGCACCTCGCCCTTGTCCTGTTTGCCGAGCAGGGAACGGCGACGGCTGTAGACGAAGTAGATGACCACGCCCAGCGCCATCCACGCCAGGAAGCGCAGCCAGGTGAGCACGGTCAGGTTCAGCATCAGCCACAGGCAGGCCACGATCGCCAGGATCGGGATCACCGGGACCCACGGCACCCGGAAGGCGCGGGGCAGATCGGGCCGGGTCTTGCGCAGCACCAGCACGCCCGCCGAGACCAGCACGAAGGCGAACAGCGTCCCGACGTTGACCATTTCCTCGAGCTTGTCTGCCGGGAAGAACGTCGCCGCGACCGCGACCAGCCCGCCGACGACGATGGTCGCGCGCTTCGGGGTCCCGCTCGAGCCGGTCTTCGCCAGGCCGCGCGGCATGAGGCCGTCACGCGACATCGCGAAGATGATCCGGATCTGGCCGAGCATCAGCACCATGACGACGGTGGTCAGACCGGCGAGGGCACCGATGGAGATGATGTTGGCCGCCCAGTCGACGCCGTTGGCCGCGAACGCGGACGCGAGCGTCTTCTTGCCGCCGTCACCCGCCGTGGTGGCGAGATCCTTGTAGTTCACCATGCCGACGACCACGAGCGACACGGCGACGTACAGCACCGTGACGATGGCGAGCGAACCGAAGATGCCGCGGGGCACGGCCTTCTGCGGGTTGCGGGTCTCCTCAGCGGTGGTCGCGACGATGTCGAACCCGATGAACGCGAAGAACACCAGCGACGCGGCGGCAAGCAGGCCGAAGACGCCGAACGCGCTGCTGCCGCCACCGGCGATCAGCGAGAACAGCGACTGGTCGACGCCGGTCGACGCCGACTCCGCGGCGGGCTGGGCGTCCGGGATGAACGGGGTGTAGTTCGACCCCTTGATGTAGAAGATGCCCAGCACGATCACGAACAGCACCACCGCGACCTTGATCCCGGTGATCACCATGGAGAACCGCGAAGACAGCTTCGTGCCGACGGCGAGCAGCGTCGCGAGCACCACCACCACGAGCAAGGCGCCCCAGTCGACCGGGATCGGGCCGAGCTCGAACGTCGTCTTCGTGCCCTTGCCGAAGATGTAGGAGAGCACGGTTTCGAGGTACGCGGACCAGCCCTTCGACACCGCGGCCGCGCCGACCGCGAGCTCCAGGATGAGGTCCCAGCCGATGATCCACGCCATGAACTCACCGAACGTGGCGTAGGAGAACGTGTACGCGCTCCCGGCCACCGGAACGGTCGAAGCGAATTCCGCGTAACAGAGGGCGGCCAGCGCGCAGGCGATGGCCGCGAACACGAAGGCGAGCGAGACCGACGGCCCCGCGAAGTCACCGGCCGTGCGCGCGGTGAGGGTGAAGATACCGGCACCGATGACGACGGCGACACCGAAGACGGTCAGGTCCCACGCGCTCAGGTTCCGCCTGAGCTTCGTCCCCGGCTCGTCGGTGTCCGCGATGGATTGCTCGATGGACTTCGTACGCCACAGACCGTTTCCGGGCACCCTTGACCTCCTACACCTGACTGCGGTTCAAGGGACCCTATCGCCCGGTCGTGACGGCAGCGCGGTGGGAGAGCAACGAGGTACCGGGACATCGTGGCGGTGATCGCCGGAGCACGGACGGTTGCTCGAAGGGCTGCGGTCGCGGCCCACGTCCCGCTCGTCCTCTACTCGCCGACGCCATGAAAGGTCCTTTCCTTGCGAAATTTGCAAGGAAAGGACCTTTCATGGCACGTGAAGCGAGCGACCGGCTCAGGCCAGCGCGCGGTCCAGGTCCGGCTCCAGGTAGATCAGCTTCGCCGTCGGCACCTTCGCCCGCACACGCGCTTCGGCGTCGTCGATGGCCTGCGCGATTTCCGCGGTCTCCAGTCCCGGCACCAGCGCGAGCTTCGCGGCCACCAGCATCTCGTCCGGGCCGATGTACAGCGTCCGGATGTGGATGACCCGCTCGACCTTGCCCGCGGCGAGTTCGTCGACGATCACGTCGAGGTCGGCCTCGGAGGCGCCTTCGCCGATCAGCAGGCTCTTCATCTCGATGATCAGGATGATCGCGATGACGCCGAGCAGCACACCGATCGTCACGGTGCCGATGCCGTCCCACACCGGGTTCCCGGTCACGACCGACAGCCCGACACCGGCGAGCGCGAACACCAGGCCGAACAGCGCGCCCGCGTCCTCCAGCAGGACCACCGGCAGTTCGGGCGTCTTGGCCTGGCGGATGAACGCCCACCAGCCCGCGTCGCCCTTGATCTTCTTCGATTCCTGGATCGCGGTGTAGAAGGAGTAGCACTCCAGCCCGATCGCCACCACGAGGATGCCGACCGCCACCAGCGGCGAGGTCAGCGCCTCAGGGTGCGAAATCTTGTGGATGCCCTCGTACAGCGCGAAAACCGAGCCGAGGCTGAACAGCATCAGGGCGACGATGAACGAGTAGAAGTACCGGTCCCGCCCGAAGCCGAACGGGTGGGTACGGGTCGCCTTGCGCTGCGAGGTCTTCTGCCCGAGCAGCAGGAGTCCCTGGTTCGAGGTGTCCGCGAGCGAGTGCACGGACTCGGCCAGCATCGAGGACGATCCCGTGATGAGGAAGCCGGTGAACTTCGCGACCGCGATGCCGGCGTTCGCCACGAGCGCGGCGATGATCGCCTTGGTTCCGCCACCTGCAGACACGTGCAACTCCCCAATGGTGTCCCGATATGCCGGGTTCGAAGGCTAGCAGTGCGGATGTGCCCGTACACGGCGGGCGGGACAGGTCACAGAATTGTCGGGCCTCCTCGCTAGTCTCGCCCCTCTCATGACCCGGGGAGGTGCCCGTGCCGCGATTCGGCGTGCTCGGACCGCTGACGATCGAGAGCCCGGACGGGCGGCGCACGACGCCGCGCGGCGATCACCAGCGCGCCCTGCTGGCCGTCCTGCTGCTGAACGCGAACTCGGCCGTCCCGGTCGACGCCCTGGTCGAGACCCTCTGGCCGGACACACCGCCGAAGTCGTACTCCTCGAATCTGCACACGTACGTCTCCCGCCTGCGTGCCCGGTTCGAGGGGCTGGAGATCGAGCGGGATCCGCACGGCTACCGGCTGGTGGTCGAGCCCGCCGACCTCGACCTGCTGTCCTTCCGCGAAGCCGTCGCGGCGGGAAAGGCGGCGGCGCGGGCGGGCGATCCGGCGGCTCGTGTTTCGGCGCACTACCGCCGGGCGCTGGCGGAATGGCGCGGGCCGGTCCTTTCCGGACTGCACGTCCCCCGGCTCGACGCGGACATCGCCCGCCTCGAGTCGGAGCGGCTCGCCGCCTTCGAAGACTGTGTCGACGCCGAACTGTCCGACGGCAGGCACGGCGAGCTCACCGGTGAACTCCAGGCGATGATCACCGAGCATCCGCTGCGCGAGCGGCTGGCCGCGCAGCTGATGATCGCGCTCCACCGAGCCGGGCGGCAGGCCGATTCCCTGACCGTCCACCGCGATCTGCGCGCCACCCTCGTCGAGGAACTCGGCGTGGAACCCGGCGCCGAGGTCCGCCGGGTGCACGCCGCCGTGTTGCGCGGCGAGGATCCGGTGCCTCCGGCCAAGGCGGCGCCGGTCTTCCCGATCTGCCAGCTGCCGCCGGACATCGCGGATCTCGCCGGCCGCGAAAGCGAGATCGCGAAACTCTCCGCGCTTCTCGGCGAAGGCAAGGGCGTCCCGGTCGTGGTGATCACCGGCGAACCGGGTGCGGGCAAGTCCACGCTCGCGGTCACCACCGCGCACAGGCTCCGCCGGTCCTTTCCGGACGGTCAGCTGTTCGTCCCGCTGGCAGGCGCCTCCGACCCCCGCGAGCTCGCCGACGTCCTCGGCGACCTGCTGCGCGCGCTCGGCGTCACCGGTCCGGCCATCCCGGACGACGTCGAGGCCAGGGCGGCGGTCTATCGCGGCCGCCTCGCCGATCGGCGGGTCCTCGTGGTGCTCGACGACGCCGCGAGCCCCGAGCAGGTTCGCGCGCTGCTGCCGGGAACGCCGGGCAGCGCGGTGCTGATCACCAGCAGGCAGCGGCTTTCCGGGCTCGCGGGGGCGGATCGGCTCCATCTCGCGCCGCTGTCCGGCGCCGAGGCGATGACCCTGCTGGCGCGGCTGGCCGGGCCGGACCGGGTCGGCGCCGAACGCGCGGACGCGGAACGGATCGCCAAGGCCTGTGGCAATCTCCCGCTGGCGTTGCGGATCGCCGGCAGCAGGCTCGCGATGCGGCCCGGTCTGCCGCTCGGGAAGCTCGCCGGGAAACTGGAGGACGAGGTCTCGCGCCTCGACGAACTCCAGGTCAGCGATCTCCAGGTCCGGGGCAGTATCGCGTTGAGCTATCAGGCGCTGAGCCCGGCGGCGCGGCGCGCGTTCCGGCTGATCGGCCGCTGTCGCACCCTCGACCTGCCCGCGTGGGCGGTGTCGACGCTGATCGATGACGAGGGCGCCGACGAGGCCATCGACGAACTCGTCGAGGCCAGCCTGCTCGAAGCCACCGGTCTCGATCCGACGGGCGAGCAGCGGTTCCGTGTCCACGATCTCGTGCGCGTGTTCGCCACAGAACTCGGCCGGGCGCTGGAGACCCACGCCGAGCGGGTGGCGACGGTCGCGAAGGTGTCGGACGCGGCGCTGTGCCTCGCCGACACGGCGGCCCGGCGCCTGCCGAGGACGGTGCCGATGCCGTTGTCGGATCACGACGTGCCCGCGCAGCCGTTGCCGGACGAGCTGGTCGAGCGGCTGCTGCGCGACCCCGGCACCTGGTTCTCCGTGGAGCGCGCCAACCTGGTCGCCGCCGTCTCGTCGCTGTGCGCCGTCGGCTGGCGGCGGAAAGCGTTGCGGATACTGGAAAGGCTGAGCGCGTACCTGTACTTGCACAGTCATTACACCGATATGCGGACGGCGTACGAGACCCTGCGCGACGCCGCCCGTGAGGCCGGGGACCGGCATATCGTGGTCATCGCCGAAGCGAACCTGGCGGTATTGCTGCACGTTCGCGGCGAGTACGAGCTCGCCGCCGAGGGCTACCGCGAGTGTTCGAAGGAATTGGCGGAGCTGGGCGACATTTCCGCGCAGGCTTGGGTCGAGACGAATCTGGCGCGCTGCCTCGTCGGGCTCGGCAGGGCGGGCGAATCCCTGCACGCCGCGACCCAGGCCCGCGAACTGTCCACTGTGGACGAAAGTGGGGCGTACGCGCGGCAGGCGGAGTCCGCGGCGTTGCACCGTCTCGGCAAGATCTCCGAGGCACTGGAGATCGACAGGCGTAGTCTCGCGCACGCGCGCGAACGCGGCGACGAACGGCAGCTCGGTGTTGCCCTGCAAGGACTTTCGTGGTCGCTGATGCTCGACGGCCGCCCGGAGGAGGCACTGGAGACGATCGAGGAATCGGTCCGGGTGTTGCGCCGGACGACGGCGGAATCGGCGCTGGCGAAGTCGTTGCGCACCCAGGGCGCGATCCTCGCCGGCGCCGGACGGCGGGACGACGCGGTGAACGCCTACGAGAACGCGCGACGGCTGGCCGGAGCACTCGAAGAACGGCCGCGAGAGCTTTCCTGCACGCGCGCGATAGCCGCGAGCTGGATCGGCGACGGGCTGGCCGATCGCGCGATTCCCGTGCTGCGCCAATGCCTTGACGAATTCCGCGCCATGGGCGGGAAACCCGCGACGGCCCTCACCCTGCACGTGTTGCGCCGGGCGTACGAGGCCGTCGGGGAAACGAAGGCGGCCGAGGCGGCGGGCGAAGAGGCGAAGCGATTGGAAGTCCCCCACGACGCCAACGCTTCGACCCTCGTCCGGCTGCTGTTGTCGCTCACCGAACCCGCCCCGGCCTGACCGGAGGGTGCCCGACCCCTCAGACGGGCACCATCCGGAAATCTCCATCAGACCGGAATCACACCGCGGTGAGCCGTGGTTCGCGCCGTCCGGCGGAGAACCAGGCCAGCACGATCACCAGCACGCCGTTGGCCGCGGCGTCCCACACCGGCGGCGCGGCGGGCCCGAGCCGCGCGACCGCGAACACGTTGATCAGCCCGGCGACGGTCAGCATCACACGGACGGGCTGGGTGCCGGTCACCACCAGCGCGGCCGTGAGCAGCACCTGCGCGCCGAGCGAGACGAGCACGACCAGCGGAAGGTTCAGCCTGCTCTCCGCGCCGGAGGCGAGGCCGTGCAGGCCGGAGCCCGCGGCCTTGACGGACTCGATCGTTTCGCCTGCCAGCCCCGACAGCACCTGCGCGGAGCCGACCAGGTCCTGGCCGCTCGGCAGCGGGAGTACCAGGTCGACGACCGGGACGAGCACGGTCACCACGGCGGCTCCGAGCGCGGCGAGCAGGACGGTGGGGCGCGCGGAGACCGGCACCCGGTAAGCGCGTCCGCTCGCCGTGTCGGGTTGGGAAGTCACTACTGCTGCTCCTTGGCTATCGACATCCGGGACGAGCCGACGCCAAGCGCCGGGTCACCCCTTCGGGCGATAGTTGCGGAACCCGCCACACGGAACGCACACACTTCGGCCAAGCGCGCACGCGTTTAATCCTCTGAATGCGGTCCTTGCACACGCAAGTACCGCATCGAGAGGACTAAACCGCGAGGGATCAGCAGGTGCCGGCGGTGGCCCGGAACACCTGGGTGCGCTCGCCGGAAAGCGGGCGCACCCGGACCTCCGGGTCGGCGGCCGGGAGCCACACCGACTGGCCGCGGCGGAGTTCGACCTGCTCGCCGTCGTCGGCCGTCACCAGCAGGCCACCGGCGGTGCACAGCAGGATCTGCGGGCCGACGTCGTGGACGGCGACCTCGCCGCCGTCCCCGGCCTCCCATTCGATCCGCGACAGCTCGAACTCGGGCGCGTCGGTGCGGTACACCGACATGCGCTCCTCGCG
This sequence comes from Amycolatopsis sp. NPDC057786, assembly GCF_042797905.1. Classification (NCBI taxonomy): domain Bacteria; kingdom Bacillati; phylum Actinomycetota; class Actinomycetes; order Pseudonocardiales; family Pseudonocardiaceae; genus Amycolatopsis; species Amycolatopsis sp. NPDC057786. The sequence goes on along the minus strand of NZ_JBHVKW010000080.1, from coordinate 13,980 downwards.
GTCACCGCTCTGGACCGGCATCTCGCCGCACGCGAAGTCGACGACGCGCAGCAGCTCCGGCACGTCGACGTGCTTCGGGGTCAGCCCGCAGCGCAGGATGTTGTCCGAGTTCGCCAGGATCTCGACGGCGGTGCCGTGCAGGTACAGGTGCAGGTTCCCGGCGGGCAGGTAGATCGCCTCGCCCGCGCTGAGGGTGAGCCGGTTGAGGAGCAGCGCCGCGAGCACCCCCGCGTCACGGGGATGCGACTCGCCGAGCTCCAGGATGGTGCGGCATTCGAGGTCGAATTCGCCGCGTTCCTGGACGTGCTTCACACACGAATCGAGGACCTCGGGCAGCAGTTCGTCGAGTGCCGCCTGCGGCAGGGTGATCCAGGTGGTGAACAGCGCGCGCAGCCCGGCCGGGTCCGGCTGGGCCTCCAGCAGCACCGCGTACTTCGCCAGCCCGGGCGTCTCGATCGCCTTCAGCAGCGAGATCGTGCGCTCCGGGTCGCGGAAGCCGGCCAGCGCGTGGAACTCCGTCAGCGCGCAGACGAGTTCCGGCTTCGCCGTCGGATCCGGGTAGTTGCGATTCGAGGCGTCGCGCGGGATCCCCGCCGACTCCTCGCGCGCGTAGCCCTCCGCCGCCTGCGCGGCCGACGGGTGCGCCTGCATCGAAAGCGGCTCTTCGGCGGCGAGGATCTTCAGCAGGAACGGCAGCCTGCCGCCCCAGCGGTCGGCGCAGGTCGTGCCGAGCTGGCCGACCGGATCGGCTTCGACGAGCTCCAGCAGGCTCCGCTCGGTACCGTCCGGGCCGATGACGTGCGACGGGTCGCCGGGGTGGGCGCCCATCCACAGTTCCGCCTCCGGATGCGGCGCCGGCACCGGGCGCCCCAGCAGCTCGGGGATCGTCGTCCTGGACCCCCACGCGTAGGGCCGCACGGCATTGCGCAGCAGCTCCACTGTCACCTCAACTCCTCGCCGGGCACGGGTGGTGCCGGACCTCATTGCTTAACGTCGCGCTCGGGACTCACGCCGTTGCCGGCGTGTACCTCCCGGCGCCGCCGATGCTGCCGACGGCCAGCCCCAGATAGACCGCGGCCAGCTCGAACCGGAGCGCGAGAACGGCCGCACGCACGATCTCGTCCGTTTCGATCTCTTCGGCCGGGGCGATCACGTCGCCGCCGGGCAGCAGGTCTTCCGCCTGATAGCGGGCCGCCTCGGCGGCGGGCCCCGTGCGAACGGAGAGGAGCAACACCCTCGGCGTCGCGCCGGCCCCCTCTTCCGGGTCCGCGAAGATATCGCGATCCACGCCCCCGGACAACGCCGCCCGCCGCAAAGCGGGCCTGGCCAGCGCCTGGCGATAGTCCTCCACGTCACAGACGAGGGCGGCGTGCGCGGCGAACGCGTGGGCCGCGTGCTCGCCGACGGCGACGGCGACCGGGTCCAGCCCCCACAGCAGCGGCTGGCGCTCGGCCAGCTTCAGCGCCATCGCTTTGGCCGGGTTCGCGAACGAATCCCTGGCCAGGTAGTCCTTCTCGGCCTCCGCGTCGAGGTGGTCCGCGAGCTGCTCCAGATCGGCCACCAGCAGGCCGAGCGCGTTCGCGGTGACCAGGGCGGCGGCGAGCCCACGCGGGAACGCCATCTCCGGCGGGACCGGGATCCTCGGCGCGAGCAGCAGCCCCTTGCCCGCGACGGCGGCCGCGACGGGGCCTTCGTCGGGCGCGGACAGCACGACGGTGGCCCCGAACCGGGCGGCGCGTTCCAAGGAGGCGGCCAGCTCGCGGTCACCGGCGTCGTCGGTGTGCGCGAAGACCACGTCGAGCGCGCCGATCCAGCTCGGCACCACCTCGGCGACGACCACCGGCACCGGGCACGACGGCGTCAGGAGCGCGGCGACCAGCCGGGTCAGCGTCCGGCTGACCCCCGGCCGGTCGATCAGCACGAGCGAGCGCGGGCGCCCGACGTCAAGGCGATCGCTCAGCTCGAGTTCGGCCGCGGCTTCGGCGGTCGCCCGGACCTGGGCGCCCGCCATCGCGGCGGCACGGAGAAGCCCCGCGGTGTCGGCCTCGGCCAGCCTCGCGGGATCGTCGAGCAGGGACTCGTCAGGGACCGTCGGCATGAGCGCCATCCGGGGTCGTCGGCTCGGTGGCTTCGTCCAGCAACAGTACCGGGATTCCATCACGGACCGGATACACGCGACCGCATTCCGTGCAGGTCAGCGCGTCGGCCTCCGGGTCGGCCGTCGTCCCCGGCCGCAGCGGCGCGTGATCGGGGGACGGGCAGGCCAGGATCTCCAGCAACTGTGCGTCGAACGTGACGGCCATGGTTACTCCCTACCTGTGGGACGTCTCGATGTGTGTTTTCACGACACATTCGTTACCCACGGACGATCGCCAATACGTCTTCGGTCAGCGCCCGGACGGCCTCGGCGTCGGCGGCCTCGACGTTCAGGCGGAGCAGCGGCTCGGTGTTGGACGGGCGCAGGTTGAACCAGCCACCGCCGGGAAGCTGCACGGTGAGCCCGTCCAGTTCGTCGATTTCGACGCCGTCGCGGGCGCCGAACGTGTCCTTGACCGCCATCATGCGCGCGACCTGGTCGTCGACGGTGGAGTTGATCTCACCGGAGGCCGAGTAGCGCGAGTACTCCGCCGTCAGTTCGGACAGCGGGCCCGCCTGTTCGCCGAGGGCGGCGAGCACGTGCAGCGCGGCCAGCATGCCGGTGTCGGCACGCCAGAAGTCGCGGAAGTAGTAGTGGGCGGAGTGCTCCCCGCCGAAGATCGCGCCGGTCTTGGCCATCTCGGCCTTGATGAACGAGTGCCCGACCCGGGTGCGCACCGGCTTGCCGCCGTGCTCGGCGACGATCTCCGGGACACCCTTCGACGTGATCAGGTTGTGGATGATGGTGCCGCCCGGCTCCTTCTCCAGCTCACGGATCGCGACCAGCGCGGTGATGGCGCTCGGCGAGACCGGCTCCCCGCGCTCGTCGACGACGAAGCAGCGGTCCGCGTCGCCGTCGAAGGCGAGGCCCGCGTCGGCGCCTTCCTCGCGCACCTTCGCCTGGAGGTCGACGATGTTCTTCGGGTCGAGCGGGTTGGCCTCGTGGTTCGGGAAGTTGCCGTCGAGTTCGAAGTACATCGGGACGACCTCGATGGGCAGGCCCGCGAAAACCGTCGGAACGGTGTAGCCGCCCATGCCGTTGCCCGCGTCGACGACGACCTTCAGCGGGCGGCTGCCCGAGAGGTCGACGAGCTTGCGCAGGTACGCCGCGTAGTCCGCGAGGACGTCCTTCTCGGTCACCGAACCGCGCTGGCCCTCGAAGGCGGGCACGCCCTGCTCGACGGTGTCGCGGATCTCCGCGAGACCGGAGTCCTGGCCGACGGGGGCGGCGCCCGAGCGGCACAGCTTGATGCCGTTGTACTTCGCCGGGTTGTGGCTGGCGGTGAACATGGCGCCCGGCAGGTTGAGCGACCCGGACGCGAAGTACAGCTGGTCGGTGCTGGCGAGGCCGATCGACACGACGTCGAGGCCCTGCGAGGTCACGCCGTCGGCGAACGCGGCGGCCAGCTCGGGCGAGGAATCGCGCATGTCGTGGCCGATCACCACGGAGTCGGACTCCGGCTTGATCAACAGGGCGAACGCCGATCCGAGGTCGCGGACGAGTGCCGCGTCCAGCTGCTCACCGACCACGCCGCGAATGTCGTAGGCCTTCACGATGCCCGAAAGGTCTGGCACGCCTGCTCCCCGCCAATAGTCTCGTTACAACGCCCTCTGGCGCGCTCGAAAGCCTACCGGCGAGCCCTCGCGTCAGGCGCGGCCGGGCAGGACGCGCAGGTGGCCGCGCCTGCCCGAGGGTCCCTCGGGTTCGGGCTCGGGCGCGGGCTTGTCGGACCGGCCCGCCTCGCGCACGGCCTCGGCCAGCGCGGTCAGCTCGTCGGCGGACGGGTCCGGGGCGGCGAAGGCCCCTTCGTGCCGGACGACTTCCCAGCCCTTGGGCACGGTCAGCCGGAGGGCGTGCGCCTCGCAGAGGTCATAGGAGTGCGGCTCGCTCGCGGTGGCCAAGGGGCCCACCACGGCCGTCGAATCGCTGTAGGCATACGTGAGCGTGGCGACAGCGGGTTCGAGACAACCCGTTCGCGAACACTTTCGTACGCTCCGCACGATCGAGAACGATAGCGCGTCGCGCGCCGGGCGTACCGGCGACACGCGCTTTGATTCGCCGAGCGCGTACCCTTCGGTTCGTGGCGACGGCTCGTGATTCCCGACAGCGACGGCGGATGCGCCGGGACCGGCACGGCCGGGGCCTGCGCGGAGCGCTGTATCCGTCGACCCTTCCCGCCGCCGCTAGCAGGGCGGAAAGGTTCGACGCGCTGGTTTTGGACGCGCTCGAACCGATCGAAGCGCGGTGGCGGCACGAGCTGACGAAGCTCGACGTCGCCGTCGACGACGTCCCCGAAGTTCGCTCGGATGGCGCACCGACCGGAGTGGACGGCGTGCTGCACGACGGCGCCGTCCCGCTCTCGCGGCTCGTGCCCGCCGGCGTCGACCGCGCCGGCCTCCCGACGCGGGCCCGCATCGTCCTCTACCGGCGCCCCCTCGAAGCACGCGCGAAGGACCCCGGCGAACTCGCGGAACTCGTCCACGACGTCCTCGTCGAACAGGTGGCCGGCTACCTCGGCGTCGAACCCGACGTCATCGAAGGCGAATAACCCTCACCTCCGCACCCCAGCCCCCGCCCTTCCCCGGGGGGCGTCCCCAGCCCAGTGTATCGCGGTGCATCGATGGGACCTGCGAAAACGCGCCCGGAGCGCTGAGTTGTCCACAAGGGGAAGGGGCTGTGGATAACTCGCGGGGGCTTTGGGCAAGGTGCGAAGGTTCCCAAGGTCGCATTTGAGACGCTGAGCGACCCTGATGGGACGCTCGGGCCTGGAGGCGGGACGTCCCCAAAGCCACGTTGGGGACGTGAGTCCGGGCCCAGCCGATCGCTGGAACGTCCTGAAGGTCCCCTTTGAGACGTTGAAAGTCTCAAAGGGGACCTTCAGGACAGCGAGCCCCGACCGCAGCGGCGGCAGCCCAAGCAAGGACAGCCGAGAAGCTCAGGAAGCCGAAGAACGCCTCCGCGTCGGAACAGCCGTAAGCAGCGTGAACAGCACCGCCGCCACCTGCGCCAGCAGCAGCAGATTCCGCGTGGTCCCCTGATGCTCCACCACGACCTCCGAGGGCGTGGGCGGCACCGAGACCGCCACCTGATGCCCCCAAGCCCGCACGATCGGCACCGCCTTGCCGTCCACGCTCGCCTGCCACCCCGCTTCGAACTCCGCGGCCAGCACGAGCAGCCGCCCGGTCGGACCTTCCGAGACGCGCACCCGCACGTCCGGCAGCCCTGCCTGCACCGGCGCCACCCCTGGCGACGCCCCCGGCGCGCCCTTGCCGGTCACGGCCGCCTGCGCCAGTTCCGGCGAGATCAACGCCACCTGCCCACCGGCGGGCAGCAGCCGCAGCACCGGACGCCCGTCCGAGGTCGGCGCCGCCAAAACCACCAGGTCTCGCGCGAGTTCGACGAAAGCGCCACCATCGGCGCCGCTCGGCAGCACGACATACGACACCCCCGAGGCCAGAGCAGCAGCGAAGGCCTGTTTGACCGCGTCCGGCGAGCCTTGCAGCAGGTCCCGGCGCCACGATGCGAGCCGATCGGCACTGCCCGGCGTCGGCGCGAGTTCGTCGTCGCCGAAACTCGGCAACCGCCCACCTGCCTGCCGGGCGAGGTCACCGATCACCAGCACCGAACGGCCGCTCGAAGCCAGCTCCGCGGAAATCTCCGGAGCCAGTGAGGGACGCTCACCCGCCCGCAACGGCCCTTCCCGGCCGGCGACGACCGCACCGGTCGCCAGCGCCAGCAACACCAGCACCCCCGCCACGGCCGTGACCTTCGCCAGCCATGGCGCGGGATCGACCCCGGAACCGCCCCGCTGCCAGGTCGCCAGCACCGTCCACAACAGACCGGCGCTGATCACCAGCAGCGGCACCCCGGCGTATCCGGTCGCGTGCGCGCCACCCGACATCGGCGTCACCGCCACGAACCGCACCGCCACGAGCCCGAGCACACCCAGCACGACGACCGCGATACCGCCGCCCGCGCCCTTCGACGGCCGGACCACCAGCGCGACGATCGCCGCCGCGACCAGCGCCACCCCGATCGGCCAGGCACCGGGACCGCCAGGGTCCAGTCCGGCGAGGTCGGCCCCGGACGCGGCCGTGGCGCCGCCGCCGAGCCCGTGCAACAGCAGTTCCGGATGCCGCAGCAGCACACTCGGCCACGGCAGCAGCAACGCCAGCGGCAGGAACACCACGATGCCGACCGAAGCGATCCGGCGCGCGAGCCCGGTCGGCGACGGCAGCACCACGAAGCCGATCAGCAGCCCGACGAGCGCGAGCGCGTGCGCCAGCGGGGAGAAGGCGCCGATCAGCGCCAGCCCGATCGCGCTCAGCGCGGAAACGTGCAGCCATCGCGAGTCCGCGCGGACCAGCAGCCCGACGATGCCCGCGATCACCAGGGGCAGCAGCAGATGCACGACGACGACGTCGAGCCGCCCCTGCGCGACCGAAGCGGTGGCCGCGGGGAGCACGCCGTACGCCGCCGCGGCGACGGCCCGAACCCAGCGACGCACGCGAAGGTGCCGAGTGGCGGCGTACGCGCTCAGAGCCGCGAGAGGGATGTCACCGATCAGCAGGATCGCGACCAGTGCCGCCGGCCCGCCGATCGGCGTGAAGATCGCGCCGAGCGTGCCCAGCACCGGCAACGTCGCGGGCGCGGGGCTCGCCGTCCCACCAGCGATCGCGTGCCACGGCGCGAGATACGACGACCAGATCTCACCGAGCCCGCCGACCGGCAGCAGCTTCCCGCCGAAAAGGTCCAGCCCGAGCCGGGAACCGTTGAGCACGAAGGCGAGGGCCGTCAGCACCACGAGCATGATCACCGGCGGGGCGAACACGGTCGCGCCGAGGACGCGTTTCCGGTCCACCTCGACGAACACGAGTTCCGGTTCCGGCCGCCGCGGCACCGGCGACGGTTTCGGCCCCTCCGCCGGAGCCGCGGGCTTTTCGGGGACCGCGACCGCGACGACCCCGCTCGGCCGGCGCAGCCCCGTCCCCCGCGAGCCGACACCGCGCATCGCCCCCGCCGGCAGCGCGCCTGGACCGACCGGGCGATCCTGTCCGGCCTTCACCGCCTCAGGCGGGATCCAGGCCCCTTCCTGATCGACGCTCTCCGGCACCGTCCCGAGGGCGAAATCCCGTTCCACGCCCCGCCGGACGAGACCGACGACACCGGCACGCACCGCGTTGCGCACCCGCGTCATCCGGCCGGTGAACAGCCCGCGGACGTGGCCAGGCCGGTCGGTCTTCCGGCGTTCGGCGCGGGCCGCGCGCAGTCCACCGCGGCCGCGCAACAGGTACCAGGCGGCCGCGAGTTCCGCGCCCGCCTCGCCGGTACGCCGCAGCACCAGGAACGCGAGCGCCCGTAGCACCGCGAACACCGGAATTCGAAAAAGGCCGAACCAAAAGGACAGTGGCGAGCAGTTGACGAGGAACACCCGCAACCCGTGCGCGCGGTTCGCCGTCGCGAGGGGAAGGCCCAGGGCGTCCGGTTCCCGCTGTCCGGTGCTGAGCGCCCGAGCGTGCCGGAGCCGGGCCGCCGGCACCGAAAGCACCCGGCCGCCCGCGGCGTTGGCACGCCAGCCGAAGTCGAGATCCTCGCGCAGCAAGGGAAAGCGGGGGTCGTAGCCGCCGAGTTCGTGCCAGACTTCCCGCCGCACCAGCGATCCCGCGCTCGGCACGGCGAGCACGGCGATGTCGTTCTCATCCGGTGCGATCTGCTGCCGGTGACCGATGGCGTCGGTCGACAACCCGGCTTCGACGATGAGCCGCGGGTCGCTCCAGTCGACCGCGAGCGGGCCGAGCACCGTCGCCTCGGGCTCGTTTTCCGCCGCTGCCAACAGGTTTTCGAGACAGTCGGGTTCCGGCGCGCAGTCGTCGTGCAGCAGCCAGAGCCAGCCACCGGGATCACCCCAGCGTTCGACGGCGTGCTCGACGGCCTCGCCGACGGCGGCACCGAAGCCGACATCACGGGAAAGTGTGAGAATTCCGTCCAAGACCGGCTCTTCGCCGACGGACGCCGCGTCGGCGAGGATCTTCGCCGTCCCGTCGGTGGATCCGGTGTCGACCGCGAGGATGTGCCGCGGCCGGACTCCGCTGCGCCGCAGCGCGGAAAGCGCCAGTGGCAACCAGTTCTCGCCGTTGTGACAGACCACAATGGCCAGAACGGGGACCGTGCGCAACACAGGTGACGCGGCAGTGCGGGACAACGGGCACTCCAGATGTGGCGGCGAAGTCGAGTGCCGCCACCCTACGACGCGACCCTTTCACCCGTTGGTGACCCCACTATGTGGAAGCGGGCGTAAGCGATCTCCGGCGCGCACAGGCCGCCGGAGATCGCCGTCACACAGCTCGCTTTTTCAGTTTCCTACGCTCACGTTCGGAGAGCCCGCCCCAAATACCGAACCGCTCGTCATGCGCGAGGGCGTACTCGAGGCACTCGTCCTTGACCTCGCAACCGAGGCAGATCCGCTTGGCTTCACGGGTGGAGCCGCCCTTCTCGGGGAAGAACGCCTCCGGGTCCGTCTGCGCGCAGAGGGCCCGTTCCTGCCAGTCCTGCTCTTCCGCGGAGGCATCGTCGAAAAGCTCGGTGAGATCGCCCAGTTGCTGCTCCGGGACCTCACCCCAACCCACGACTTGCCCCCATTCCCTTCCATCTGCTTCCAACCGCACGTCCGCCTCCTCGCTGTCCACGCACTCCCCAGGCTGGCGGTGTTGAAACACCATCCGCCGCCCCCTTCCAGCGACGAATGACATCACTGTGATTACACCCGTGTAGTGCGGTCAGGTCAAGCGGAGTAGCGAGTTCGGGGGATACCCGCGCGTAGAAGCGCAAGGGGACACGCCGAGAACTTCACATCGGGCATACGGAAGACTGGAGGGGTGCAGAGATCAGCAGTGCGGCCAAGCCCGATCTTCCTCGGCATCCTCGCGGTCACCGTCCTGGGCGGTGTACTGACGGCTTTCGGCGACACGACGACGATTTCCCGGCAGGAGTACGACCCGCTCATCACCATCGGCGTGATCCTGCTCGTCGCCGGCGGCTGGGTGGCGTCACTGACGCTCCACGAATTCGGCCACGCCGTCGTCGCGTTCCGCGGTGGCGACCACAGCGTCGCCCACAAGGGTTACCTGTCCATGGACGTCCGGAAATACACGGATCCGATCCTGTCCATCGTCCTGCCGTTGGTATTCCTCGTCATCGGCGGCATCCCGCTGCCGGGTGGCGCGGTGTGGATCGAACACGGACGCCTGCGGTCACGCGGGGTCCAGTCGTGGGTTTCCCTCGCCGGGCCGCTGAGCAACCTCGGCGTCGGTGTCGTGTTGACCCTCGTCGTCGCGCTCGTGCCGATGGCGAGCGGACTCGTGATCGGGCTTTCGTTCCTGGCGCTGCTTCAGATCGTCACGTTCCTCCTGAACATCCTGCCGATCCCCGGCCTCGACGGCTGGGGCGCGATCGAGCCGTACCTTTCGCCAGGGGCGCGCGAGTTCGGCGCGAAGGCCCGGCCGTGGGCGCCGCTGGCGCTGTTCGCCGTACTGATCGCCGTCCCCGGAGCCAGCGGCGTGTTCTGGGATGTGTCCTACGCGGTCTTCGACTCTGTCGGCGGCTTCACGCTCGCTGCCCAATACGGACAAGACGCGTTCATGTTCTGGAAGTGAGCTCGCCCTCGGGGTGTTCGGTGAACCACTCGTGCGCCCGCTTCCAGACGCGTTTGAGGCCGGACCGCTCGCCGAGGTAGTCGCCCGCCATGCCGACGACCGGCAGCTTCCCGAGCGCACGGTGGAAAAGACGGCCGCGAGGCCGCTTTTCCAGTTCGTCGACGATGCCGAGCAGACCCCGGCCGAGGCGCCACAACGTGCCGGCGGCCGCCTTCAGGGTGATCTTGCCGTGCTTCTTCTTCGCGTCGTCGAGTTCTTCGGTGAGCTTCGCCGCTTCGTCGTCTTCGGCGGCTTTGTCGTGTTCGGCGTGTTTGCCCGCGGCGATCACCGGATCGATGTCGCGTTCGAAAAGGACCCACGCGATCAGCCGGACCCGGGCGCCGACGTCGGTCACGCCGTACTCCCCCGCGATCGCGCACAGCAACACCCCCTGCGCCGCCGAGCCGAGCGCGTCCTGCACGGGCAGCCGGTCGGCCAGCGCGCCACCGAGACCGGGGATCGCGGTGATCAGCGCGGTGAACCGGCCGACCCGGTTCACCCACCAGTCCGTCCGCTGGTAGTTCGACATCTCGGCCCACGCCGCGGTGCCGGGCACCTTGACCGAGGTGATCCCGTTGAGCAGCTTGTCCTTCAGCCCGGGTTCGACGCCGTCGAGATCCTCGTGGCGGCGCCCTCTCGCCTGCAGGCCGAACGGATCCGCGTCACGCAGCGCGTCGACCATCGGCCCGCAGGCACGGACGAACGGCCGCAGCACCGCCACGACCTGACGGTCCGAAATCGCTTCACCCACTGCTAACTCCCTTCGCCGCCCTGCCAAGACCGCCACCCAGCGCCAGTGCTCCCGGCAGCGCCCCGCCGCCGATCAGCAGCAAGGCCCGCCAGTCCTGTATCAGCACCAGATCACCACCGGGACCGGTCACGCCCATCACGAGTACGACTAGTACCCAGACGAGCAGCGGAATCACCGAAAAGGAGGGCCTCACCACTTTCGCGGTCGTCCGCACCAGCAGCGGGGTGGTGATCACCGCGAGCACCACGGTCACCGGCATGGGCGCGTCCCCGAGCTTCGGCAGCACGATCCCGTCGAGCCGGAGCGGCAGGAAGAACAGTTCGAGCAGCCCGAGCAGGAACGCGTCGAACGTCAGCAAGGCCAGCAGCAGACGCTGCGTCGACGTGAGCGGCGGGTTCACCTCGCGAGGCCCCCGAACAGATCGGCCGCGGCGCCTTCGGCCGGTCCGTGCGCGAGCACGAAGTACTCGTTCGGGGTGATCGGCTGCGCGATGTCGTTGCTCAACGCGAAGTGGTCCGCGAGATGCGGCGGAGCGGGCACGCTGACCTGGGTCTCGTGCGCCCGCAGCGCGGCCGCCTTCGCCGGGATGTGCGCGCCGACGTCGAGAACGGTCGTGATGGTCTCGTCCGGCGTCACCGGGAGTTCGCCGTCTTCCGGGACCCGGAACGGAGAGCGCCCGCGCAGCGCCTCGAGGCCCGCCGCGACGGCGTCGCGGGACGAAACCGTGTGGAAGACCCGCTCGACCGACGCGGCCTTCGGCGCCGCGGCCATGGTGACCTCGTGCGCGCGGACGTGGTCGGGGTGTCCGTAACCCCCGAAGGCGTCATACGTGACGACGACCTGGGGCCGGAACTCGTCGAGGATCTCGGCGAGCTGAGCCGCCTGCTCGCCGAGGTCGCCGCCGGAGAACGCGCGCGGATGGGCCGCGGACGGCGTCCCGGCCATACCCGAGTCACGCCAGCGGCCGATGCCGCCGAGATACCGGTGCCGCGTGACGCCCAGCGCCGCGCAGGCCGACGCGAGCTCACCCGCGCGGTAGCCGCCGAGCTGGTCCGAAGCCCACGAACCGAGACCGTCGAGGGACGGCGGGATGATCTCGCCTTCCTCACCGAGAGTGCACGTGACAACGGTCACTTCGGCGCCTTCGGCGGCGTAACGCGCGATGGTGCCACCGGTGGTGATGCTCTCGTCGTCCGGATGGGCGTGCACGAGCAGCAATTTGGGCAGATCGGAGATCACGGCTTGAAGACTAATTCGAACACGGCGCGCTTTCCTTTATAGGGTGTCGGGAACGGAAGCCCCGAGCACCGACCTTAGTCGGGCGACTCTCGGTTATCCTCGCGCGAGTCACGGGCATTGCGCCGTGACCATATGTACCCCCACGAAGGGCATCTTGGTGAGCACTGAAGCAGCATCGTCGGACCTCGGCGGCGTGTCGGGTTCGGTTCTGTCCATCTCCGACCTGAGCGTTTCGTTCCCGACCGACGAAGGCGTGGTCGACGCCGTCAAGGGCATCGGATTCGACGTCAAACCGGGTGAGATCGTCGCGGTGGTCGGCGAGTCCGGTTCCGGCAAGTCGGTGACCTCGATGTCGGTGCTCGGGCTGCTCCCGAAGACGAGCCGGATCGCGGGCGAGCTCCGCCTCGGCGACCGCAACCTCGCCGATCTCAAGGAGAAGGACCTCCAGAAGATCCGCGGCAACCAGGTCGCGATGATCTTCCAGGAGCCGATGACCGCGCTGAACCCGGTCTACACCGTCGGCTGGCAGCTGCGCGAGGCGCTCCGCTCGCACCAGGACATCTCGAAGGAAGCCGCCGACAAGCGCGCCATCGAGCTGCTGGAGATGGTCGGCATCCCGAACCCGCCGCTGCGCTTCAAGCAGTACCCGCACCAGCTCTCCGGTGGTCTGCGGCAGCGGGTCGTCATCGCGATGGCGATCTCGTGCGACCCGAAGGTCATCATCGCCGACGAGCCGACCACGGCGCTCGACGTCACCGTGCAGGCGGAGATCCTCGGCCTGCTGCGCAAGCTGCGTGACACGCTCAACACCGCGATCGTGCTGATCACGCACGACATGGGTGTCGTCGCCGACCTCGCCGACCGCGTGGTCGTGATGTACCAGGGCAACATCGTCGAAGAGGCGCCGGTGCGCGAACTGTTCGCGTCGCCGTCGCAGGAGTACACCCGCAAGCTGCTCGCCGCGGTGCCCGTGCTCGGCCAGCGTCCGGAAGGCCGCCGCCTGCTCGAGGAGGGCATCTCCGCCGACAGCGACGAGGCCACGAAGATCGCCGAGGAGATCCGTCTCGAGGACTCCGAGCTCGCCGCGGTCATCGAGGAGAACGCGCCCGCGCTCGAGATCAAGAACCTCGTGCTGGAGTACCCCGGCCGTCGCGGCCAGGCGAAGAACCGCGCGGTGGACGACGTCTCGCTGAGCATCGCCAAGGGCGAGATCGTCGGCCTGGTCGGCGAGTCCGGTTCCGGCAAGTCGACCGTGGGCCGCTGCGCGATCCGCCTGCTGACCCCGACCGCGGGCACCGTGTCGATCGCGGGCAAGGACATCACGAACATGTCGAACAAGGACCTGCGCCCGCTGCGCCGGTACTTCTCGATCGTGTTCCAGGACCCGGCGTCCACACTGGACCCGAAGATGACCATCGGCGAATCGATCGCCGAGCCGATGGTGCTGCACAAGTTCCTGCAGGGCAAGGCCCTGAACGAGCGCGTGGCGTCCCTTTTGGACAAGGTCGAGCTCGGCGGCCACTACCGCAACCGGTACCCGCACGAGCTGTCCGGCGGCCAGCGCCAGCGTGTCGCCATCGCGCGGGCGCTGTCGCTCGACCCGGCGCTGCTGATCGCGGACGAACCGACCTCGGCGCTGGACGTGTCGGTGCAGGCGCGGGTGCTGGACCTGTTCCTGGACCTGCAGCGCTCGCTGCAGTTCGCCTGCCTGTTCATCAGCCACGACCTCGCCGTCGTCGACCTGCTGGCCGACCGCGTCGCGGTGATGCAGCACGGCAAGCTGGTCGAGGTCGGCACGCGTGACCAGGTGCTGCACTCGCCGCGCGAGGACTACACCCGTCGTCTGCTGTCGGCCGCCCCGGTCGCGGACCCGGTGCTGCAGGCCGAGCGGCGTGCGGCCTGGGAGGCGGGCAAGCTGGCCCCGGTGGCCGACTGACCCTCAGAGATACGCGAAGGCCCCCTTCACCGCGCTGGACGCGGTAAGGGGGCCTTTGTGTATCTAGACGACACTCGCGTGTTTGGAGCCGTAACTCGCGTGTCTGGAGGCGTAACTCGCGTGTCTCCGGACGGATGTGAGAGTTACGCCTTCAAGCACGCGAGTTACGCCTCCCGTGCCCTGAAGCGCGTGAAGGCCCCCTTCCCTCGGCTGAGCCGAGGGAAGG
>NZ_JBHVKW010000079.1:0-41620 GCF_042797905.1 Amycolatopsis sp. NPDC057786 | reverse complement strand
GGACCGACCGACCGTGACCAGCGGTCTCGGATGTCGCGAAAGCCACTTTCGAGACATCTGGTGTCCCGAAAGTGGCTTTCGCGACACCTCCCCAGGGCCCAGGACACCCGTTGGCGCGCGGCTCACATCAGCAGCAGGGGCAGGGTGTTCATCGCGGTATGCGCGGCGATCGGTGCCCACAGGTTGCGGTAGCGCGACCACAGATACCCGGTGAACAGGCCGAAGAACCCTTGGAAGGCCACGATCACGCCGAGGGTGAGCGGCAGTGATCCCTGGCCGTGCGTCGGCAGATGCAGCCACGCGAACAGCAGGGCAGCCAGCAGAATTCCCGGCCACCGCCCGAAAAGCGCCTCCAGCCGGGTCTGCAGCATGCCGCGGAAGAAGACCTCCTCGAGGACGTTCGCGGTGAAGAAGGTCAGCGTCGCGCCCACCGCCAGGTACACCGGATCCGGGTAATCCTCCGAGGTGGGGAGCGGGCCGAGGACGGAGAGCCAGCCGAACACGAGTACAGCCGGGATCGGCGCGAGCCATCGCCAGGTCTGCCGGGGCAGCCACTTGAGCCGGAACGGATCGGGCTCCCTCGCGTGCGCAGGAGAAGCAACGGCAACAGCAGGAACACGAGCGGCTTGGCGAGCGCCCAGATGTCGCGGACCAGCCCCTGCTGTCCGGCCACCGAAACGAGGAACAACGCCAGCGGCCACAGGAAGGCGATGAGCGCCAAGGCCGTCGCCTGCTTCCGGAGTCTGCGCCGGTCGGTCGTGTCGGGGAGCAGTTTCGGCGCGTGGAGCGGGATCCCGTGAACCAGCAAGATCCCGGCCAGCGCCGGAATCAGGGCTCCGGCAAGGGAAAGCTCCTTGTCCGAATCCGCGGACGGCTTGATCGTGTCGTGCCCGGTCGCCAGCAGCAGTGCGGGCGCGGCCACGAACACCGCGAGCCCGCCGACGAGGATCCCCCAGGCGCGTACCGGTTTTTCTGTCACGGGGACAGGATCTTCGAAGCGGCGTGGGTCCGCGTCATCACTTCGGAGGACTTCAGCCGACCGCGATGACCTTTTCCAGGCTGCGCAGGCACAACGTGAGCGCTTCGTGCTTCGGCGTCTTTTCGCGCACCAGTTCCCATGCCGTGTAGAGCAGGCTCCAGAGCAGTTGCAGCAACCACTCCTTCGTCATCGCCGGATCGATCGAGCCCTCGGCGTGCCCGCGTTCGATGAGCCGCAGCAGGCGGCGGTCGTCGTCGCTCTCCTCCGCCCATTCGGGACGGGTCACCAGATCCGGCATGGTGAACAGCAACTGGAAGATGTCGGCGTGCTCGAAGTACTCCTGGCACAGCCGGGCGAGGACCGCCGGGACCGGGCCGTCGTCGAGCCGGGCCCGTTCGGTGCTCTGGGAGATCTTGTCCAGCGCGTCGTGACTGATGGCGTCGATCAGATCCGAACGCTCCGCGAAGTACCGGTGCACCGTGGTGCGCCCGACGTTCGCCGCCGCCGCGATGTCGGCCAACGTGGCGCTCGGTTGCTTGGTCAACGTCTCGATGGCCGCGTCCAGGATCGCGCGCCGGGTCCTCGCCCGGACACCCGTCTCGGTGACCACACCCTCACTCATGGCCGGTACCGTACCTCGCTCCCGATATGGAACTCGTTTGACGATTTTAGAACACTCGTGTTCCATTGAGAACCATGAACACTCCACGATTGAAAGTGCTGTGGTCGTTCGCGCGACCGCACAAGGGGGCACTCGCGATCGGCCTGGTACTCGCCCTGCTCGGTTCGGCGGCCGGTCTTGCCACGCCCATGGTCACGAAATGGGTGCTCGACTCGCTCGGTTCGTCAGCGTCGCTGGCGGGCCCCGTGCTGGCGTTGGCGGGCCTGATGGTGGTCGGCGCGGTGATCTGGCTGGGGCAATGGATCCTGCTCGGCACCGTCGGCGAGCGGGTGGTGCTGAAGGCGCGGGAATCGATGGTGCGGCGGTTCTTCCGCGCGACGATTCCGGCGATCACGAAACGGCCGACGGGGGAGCTGGTCACCCGCGTCACCTCGGACACGGTGCTGCTGCGCGAGGCGGCGTCGTCCAGTGTGATCGGCCTGATCAACGGCGTGGTGATGCTCGTCGGCACCCTGGTGCTGATGAGCGTGCTCGACCCGGTGCTGCTGGCGACGACGGTGGCGGCCGTGCTCGTGGTGATCGCGTTGTTCACGTGGCTCATGCCGGCCATCGCGAAGGAACAAGAGAAGGCGCAGGACCGCGTAGGCCATCTCGGCGGTGTCCTCGAAGGCGCGCTGCGAGCGATCCGCACGGTGAAGGCCAGCCGTGCCGAAGCCCGGCAGTCCCAGCGGATCCTGGTCGACGCGGAAGCCGCCGCCGCGCACGGTGTCCGCGCGGTGCGGCGCGAGGCCGTCGCCTGGGTGGTGGCCTGGACGGGGATCCAGGCCGCGACCCTGGTGATCCTCGGCCTCGGCGCCTGGCGGGTCGGCGCGGGCCTGCTCGAGGTGTCGAGCCTCATCGCGTTCCTGCTGTACGCGTTCGCGCTGATGGAGCCGATCACCGAACTGAGTCAGAACATGACCGCGTTGCAGGCGGGGATCGCCGCGGCCGGGCGGATCCGGGAGATGGACGCGCTCGAAGTGGAAGAGGACCGGGCGCCCGCCCGGACGAAACCGGCGGGCGAGCAGGGCGGCCCGGTGCTGGAACTGCGCGGGGTGACCGTGGGCTACGGCGGTGATCCGGCGCTGCGGGAGGTGTCGCTGAAGATCCCGAGGCGTGGGCACACCGCGATCGTCGGGCCGTCCGGCGCGGGCAAGACCACGATGCTGTCGCTGATCATGCGGTTCGTGCGGCCGGAGTCGGGGTCACTGCTGCTGGACGGACGCGAGTACGCGGACCTGCCGTACGCGGACGTGCGGACCCGGCTGGCCTACGTCGAGCAGGAGACGCCGATCGTGCCGGGGACGATCCGGGAGAACCTGCTCTTCACCCATCCGGACGCGACCGAGGAAGAGGTGCGGCGGGCTCTCGAAGAGGTCCGGCTGAGCGACAAGATCGCCGCGCTCGACGACGGACTGGACACGCCGCTTTCGTCGACCTCGGTGTCCGGCGGGGAACGGCAGCGGATCGCGCTGGCCAGGGCGATCCTGCGCACGCCGGACGTGGTGCTGCTGGACGAGGCGACCGCGCAGGTCGACGGCCGGACCGAGAGCGCGATCCACGACTGCATCCGGCGGCTGGCCCGCGAAGGCGCCGTGGTCACCGTGGCGCACCGGCTGTCCACGGTGATCGACGCGGACACCATCGTGGTGATGGAAGAAGGCCGCGTCCGGGCGAGCGGCAGCCATGAGCACCTCTTCGCCACCGACACGCTGTACCGGGAGCTGGTGGAGGCGCTGAAGATCGCGGGGGAGGGCGCCCCCGTTCCCGGCTGATCCGCTTCAGGCAGAGACGGCGCGGACACCCGGCGGCATCTCGCGGTTGACCTCGTCGAGCCGGGTGGCGACGGTGCGGCAGGGCTCGCAGTCCGCCAGATGCGCGGCGATCAGGCCCGCCCGGCGGCCCGGCACGCCGCCGCGGAGCCACGCGCCCATCCGGCGCCGCGCCTCCTGGCAGCACGGCGTTCCCGTTTCGGGGACCTGTGCCTGCAGGAACGCCTGGCGGAGGCCTTCGCGGGCCCTTAATGCCAGGACGGAGGCGCCGTTGGGCGAGACTCCCAGCAGCGGAGCGACCACCTTCGGCGAGTCGCCTTCGGCTTCGGTCCGCCAAAGCACCGTCCGCCAGCGGCCGGGGAGCGCGCAGTAGGCGGTCCAGGCCAGCCGGGCGTTCGAGCGAAGGATGAGGAGTTCCTCCGTGCCGATCGTCCCGGCGGCCTCTTCGACCGCCGGGGTCGTGCCGTACAGCTCGACCCGCTTGTGGTGGCGACTCCATTTGGCCGCGAGATTCCGGATGGTGACCGCGAGATAGGGGCGGAGGTTCTCCCGCGGGCCGCCGCCGTCGCGGATGACGCTGAGGACCCGCACGAACGCTTCGGCCACGAGGTCGTCCCGTTCGGCGGGTTCGGCGACCCAGCCGGCGGCGATCCTGCGCAGGGGCTCGGCGTGCCGCCGGAAAAGGGTCTCGCCGGCGGCGATGTCACCGGCGCGGTAGGCGTCGAGCAGCGTTGCGTCCGCCGTGGTGTCGACGTCTTCCCTCATCGCGGTCTCCCGGACGGGCCGATCTGCATACCCAAAGTAACGGGTACGGCAGTGTACCCGCTAACCGCCCGACGATAAACTCCGGGGGATGACACCTGAAGCCGACGTGCCGAGGCCGGACGGCCGCGCGGCGCGCTGGGCGGGACAGCGTGAGCGCCGTCGACGGGAGTTCGTCGACGCGGCGCTGCGCGCGATCGCCGCGCACGGTCCGGAGGTCTCCACCGAGCAGATCGCCGACGAGGCGGGGGTGGCGAGAACGCGGGTGTACAAGCATTTCGACGACGCCGCCGACCTGCAGCGCGCGATCGCCGCCCGCGCCGTCCGGCTCATCACCGCCGAACTGGCCCCGCTGTGGGATCCGAGCGGCACGCCGATGCAGCTGATCACCGTCGCGGTGGGCGCGCACACCGGCTGGCTCGCCGAGTACGGGAACCTCTACCGCTATCTCGCCAGGCATTCCCAAGCCGGGCGGGGTGGCGATGCCATCACCGACGTCAAAACGGCGATCGCGAAGCAGCTCTCCATCCTGTTCGAGCACTACCTCGACACCTTCGACCTGGACGGCCGGATCGCCGAACCGCTCGCCTTCGGGCTGGTCGGACTCGTCGACGCGAGTGCCGCGCGCTGGCTGGAAAACCCCGGCGGCATCGAGCTGCCGGAGCTCGCGGCCCAGCTGGTGCGATGGATCTGGCGGGTCATCGACGACACGCTCCGTGAACGCGGGATCGAACTCGATCCGCACTCGCCGCTGCTGGTCCCTGGCACCTGAGCGCCCAGGACGCGGGAGCGGGAATGAAAGCCCGGCGTTCGATGTCGGAGCGATCATGGTCACTCCTTTCGACGACCCGGCCTGGGCTTCGCTGACCGGGCCGCACGCTCACTTCGCGGAACGCTACGGACAGGTGTTGCGCTACCAGGTCGACATCGCGCCCTTCTTCGCCCTGCCGCCCGAGCCGGACGACGGCGTGTGGGCCGACCTCGCCGCGCTGGCGGGTCCCGGCCAGACGGTCACCATCCACAACGCGTTGCCCGTCCCGGCGGACTGGGAAGTCCTCGGCAGGATCGCCGGCGTCCGGCTGGTCGACGTCGCGCTCGAAGCCGCCGAAGCTCCCGAAGCCGTCGTTCTTGGGCCGGACGACGTCCCGGAGATGCTCGACCTCGTGGAGCGGACCAAACCGGGGCCGTTCCGGAAACGGACCATCGAATTGGGGACATATCTTGGCATCCGGCGCGACGGTGAGCTGGTCGCGATGGCGGGGGAGCGCCTGCACCCACCCGGCTGGACCGAGATCAGCGCCGTCTGCACCGACCCGGCGTATCGCGGCCAGGGGCTGGCGACCCGGCTCATCCGCGCGGTGGCGGCCGGGATCCGGGCTCGCGGCGAACGCCCGATGATGCACGCGGCGGCGACGAACACTTCGGCGATCCGGCTGTACCGGTCGATCGGCTTCGAGGTGGTGCCGCGGCCGGACTTCGTCTCGGTCCGGGTGCCGGGCTCCTTGTGAAGTTGCTCTAACGAGGGATTTCAGAAACTCGCGATGGACTGAACAGCACGGGCGGGCCAGACTTCGCGCCATGAAGGCATTGGTCAAAGCCGACCGAGCACCCGGGCTGGAACTCACCGACGTGCCGGATCCCGCCGTCGGCCCCGGCGACGTCGCCGTCCGCGTACTGCGCGCCGGGATCTGCGGTACCGATCTGCACATCGACTCCTGGGACGACTGGGCGGCGCGCACCATCGCCGCGCCGCTGGTCATCGGGCACGAGTTCGTCGGCGAGGTGGTCGAGATCGGCCGTTCGGTGACGACGGTCAAGGTGGGCGACCTGGTCAGCGGCGAGGGGCACCTGGTCTGCGGAAGCTGCCGCAACTGCAAGGCCGGGCGGCGTCATCTGTGCGCCAGGACCAAGGGCCTCGGCGTGCACACCGACGGCGCCTTCGCGCAGTACGCCGTCCTGCCGGAGATGAACGCCTGGGTGCACCGCACCAAGGTCGACCTCGACATCGCCGCGATCTTCGATCCGCTTGGCAACGCCGTGCACACCGCGCTGTCGTTCCCCGTCATCGGCGAGGACGTGCTGGTCACTGGCGCCGGCCCGATCGGCATCATGGCCGCCGCCATCGCGCGCCACGCGGGCGCGCGCAACGTCGTCGTCACCGACGTCAGCGAGCACCGGCTGGAACTGGCCCGCAAGGTCGGCGTCGACCTCGCGCTGGACGTCTCCTCCTCGACCATCGCCGACGCGCAGGAGCGGCTCGGCATGGCCGAAGGCTTCGACGTTGGCATGGAGATGAGCGGGCGGCCCGAGGCGCTGCGCGACATGATCGCGAACATGTCGCACGGTGGCCGCGTCGCGCTGCTGGGCCTCCCCGCTTCCGAGGTGTCGGTCGACATCGCGTCCGTGGTGCTGAAGATGATCCAGATCAAGGGGATCTACGGACGCGAGATGTTCGAGACGTGGTACTCGATGTCCGTGCTGCTGCAGGCCGGGCTGGACATCTCGCCGGTGGTCACCCACCGGTTCGGCTACACCGAATACGAGAAGGCGTTCGCGACGGCCAGGGAAGGCCGCTGCGGCAAGGTCATTCTGGACTGGACGGAGAACTGATGTACGGCGCGATGCGCGACGACCTCAAGGCCGGGCTCGCCGAGATCCGGGAAGCCGGGCTGTACAAGGGTGAGCGGGTGATCCAGGGGCCGCAACGGGCTTCGGTCAGTGTCGGCGACGGCGACGTCCTCAACTTCTGTGCCAACAATTACCTCGGCCTCGCCGATCACCCCAAGCTGATCAAGGCCGCCCAGGAGGCATTGGACCGCTGGGGCTTCGGCATGGCATCGGTGCGGTTCATCTGCGGGACCCAGCAGCCGCACAAGGAGCTCGAGGCGAAGCTGTCGGAGTTCCTCGGCACCGAGGACACGATCCTCTACAGCTCCTGTTTCGACGCCAACGCCGGGCTCTTCGAGACGCTGCTGACCGATCAGGACGTCATCATCTCAGACGAGCTCAACCACGCGTCGATCATCGACGGCGTCCGGCTGTGCAAGGCGAAGCGGATGCGCTACCGCAATCGCGACGTCGCGGATCTGGAAGCCCGGCTGAAGGAGGCGTCCGGCGCGCGGTACCGGATGATCGCCACCGACGGCGTGTTCTCGATGGATGGTTACCTCGCGCCGCTCGACGAGATCTGCGAGCTGGCCGAGCGCTACGACGCGCTGGTGATGGTCGACGACTCGCACGCCGTCGGCTTCACCGGGCCGACCGGGCGCGGCACGCCGGAGCTCTTCGGCGTCCAGGACAAGGTCGACGTGCTGACCGGCACGCTCGGCAAGGCGCTGGGCGGCGCGAGCGGCGGCTACACCTCGGGTCGTGCGGAGATCGTCGAGATGCTGCGGCAGCGTTCGCGGCCGTACCTGTTCTCGAACTCGCTTGCGCCGTCGATCACCGCGGCCGCGCTCGCCACGCTGGAACTGCTGGAGTCCTCGGGCGAGCTGCTGGACAAGCTGCGCGCCAACACCGAGCTGTTCCGGCGCCGGATGACCGAGGCCGGTTTCGACCTGCTGCCGGGTGAGCACCCGATCATCCCGGTGATGATCGGCGACGCCGCCAAGGCGGGCAAGATGGCGGATCTGCTGCTCGACCAGGGCATCTACGTGATCGGGTTCTCGTACCCGGTGGTGCCGCACGGCAAGGCCCGGATCCGGACGCAGATGTCGGCGGCGCATTCGACCGACGACGTCAACCGGGCCGTCGACGCGTTCGTGAAGGCAAGGTCCATGATGGACGAATGATCGATCCGCGACGGCTGCGCGTGCTGCGCGCCCTCGCCGACCACGGCACCGTGACGGCGGCGGGCCAGGCGCTGCACCTGACGCCGTCCGCGGTCTCCCAGCAGCTGGCCGCGCTCGAAGCCGAGTGCGGCCAGCAGCTGCTTCGCCGCCGGGGCAGGCGGGTTTCGCTGACCCCCGCCGGCGAACTGATGGTGGTGCACGCCAACGCCGTCGCCGCCGAACTCGAACGGGCGCGGGCGACGCTGGCCGCGCTCGATTCCGGTGTCCAGGGCATGGTGCGGCTGGCGAGTTTCGCCTCGGCGATCACGATGGTCGTCGCGCCGGCGATCGCTTCCCTGCGTGCCGGTTCGCCCGGGGTCACCATGCAGGTGCAGGACGTCGAGGGGCACGCGAGCATCCCGCTGCTGCTCGACGGCGAGATCGATCTGGCGATCACCGAGGAGTACCGGCTCTCGCCACGGACGGATGAAAGCAGGCTCACCCGGTTCCCCCTGTACGTGGAGCCCTTCGACGTCGTGCTGCCCACCGCGCACCGGCTCGCCGGATCGTCCGAAGTGGACATCGACGAACTCGCCGACGACGAATGGATCGCGCCGAAGCCCGGGAATCCATGCCGCGACGTGCTGATGATCGTGTGCGCCAACCCGGCGATCCGGCACGTTTCCGACGATTTCCACGCGATCGCCACCCTGGTCGCCGCGGGCGAAGGCGTGGCACTGGTGCCGCGTAACGCTTTCGCCGCCGTTCCCGGCGCTGTCGCGGTCCCGTTGCGCGGTGAGCCGCCGCTGCGCCGCGTGTTCGCCGCCGTCCGGCGAGGGAGCGCGGACCACCCACTGCTCAAGACCGTGCTCGCCGCATTGCTGGCCGCGGCGCCGGGTCATGCGAATGCGGACCGCGGGAGACGCACATAAGATCTTGGCACCTGCCGCCGAAGGAAAGACAGGGTCCGGATGCTCCAGATCGATGTGCTCACCTGGACCGTCACGATCGGGCTGGTGCTCGGGCTCCTGGCCCTCGATCTCATCCTCGCGGCCGTGCGGCCGCACAAGGTCGGGTTCGGCGAGGCGGTGGCCTGGTCTATCGGCTACATCCTGGTCGCGGTGGCGTTCGGTGTCTGGCTGACGCTCGCGCACGGTGGCGACTTCGGGCAGCAGTACTTCGCGGGGTACATCGTCGAGAAGAGCTTGTCCGTCGACAACCTCTTCGTCTTCGTGATCATCATGAGCACTTTCGCGGTGCCCGAGGAACACCAGCACAAGGTGCTCACGTTCGGGATCGTCGTCGCGCTGATCATGCGCGCGATCTTCATCGCGCTCGGCGCCACGCTGCTTTCCTTGTTCTCCTTCATGTTCCTGCTGTTCGGGCTGCTGCTGATCTACACCGGCATCCAGCTGTTCCGGCACCGCGACGAGGATCCGGACGTCGAGAACAACGTGGTGGTGCGGTCCGCGCGCCGTCTGCTGCCGCTGTCCACCGAATACGACGGTGGCAAGCTCGTCACCCGCGTGGACGGGAAGAAGGTGGGTACGCCGCTGGTCGTGGTGCTGCTCGCGATCGGCGGGATCGACCTGCTGTTCGCGCTGGACTCGATCCCCGCGGTCTTCGGTGTCACCGACGAGCCGTATCTGGTCTTCGCGGCCAACGCCTTCGCCCTGCTGGGCCTGCGGGCGCTGTACTTCCTGGTGAAGGGCCTGCTCGATCGCCTGGTGTACCTGTCGGCAGGGCTCGCGGTGATCCTCGGGTTCATCGGGATCAAGCTGATCCTGCACTGGGCGCACGTGGACATCGACGAGAGCGTTCCGGAGATCTCGACGCCGGTCAGCCTCGCGGTGATCATCGGCATCCTCGTCGTGGTGACGGTGGCGAGTCTGGTCAAGACCCGCAAGGATCCGTCCGCCAAGGCACATCCGGGCTCGCTGCGCGGATCCCGCCACGACGAGGACTAGCGCCAGCCTCGTTCGAGGAGGTCGAAGATCCGCTCGACGTCCTCCCGCGGGTCCTGGCGGCCCCGGGTGAGGGCCGGTATGTCCAGCACGAATCGCGCGAGCGCGTTGCAGGCGATGTCGCCTTCGTCCGCGCCGGTGTCTTCAGCGATCGCGGCGCCGAGGGCCGCGGCGTGCCGGGTCCACATGCGCTCGCCGTACTCCTGCAATGCCGGGGTGCCGCTCACCAGCGCGGTGAACTCGGCGTACTGGGGATGCGTCGTGAGCGGAAGCCATGTCGCGAGCACGTACTCGCGCAGCGCCTCGACGATGCTCTGGCCCTTTTCGCGGTTCCGGACGGCGGCGACCAAACGTGCTTCGCGGTCCTGCGACTCGTCGAAGACCAATGCCTCCTTGCCAGGGAAGTGTTTGAACAGCGTCGTCGTCGAGACGTCGGCCGCCTCGGCGATGTCGCGGATGCTCACCTGGTCGTAGCCGCGCTCCAGGAACAACTTCAGCGCGGCGTCCGCCAGCGCTTGGCGGGTGGCCGCCTTCTTGCGTTCACGCCGTCCCGGTGTCTCCATGAGCGCACCTTACCGCATGAGTTGTCACGGTCACTAAGTTGACTCGTTGCACTTTTTAACTCGTTCTGCTTTTCTGGGGTCATGACCATCAGCATCATCGGAGCGGGCCCCGGTGGCCTGACCTGCGCCCGCATCCTGCAGAAACATGGCATCCCCGTGACGGTCTACGACCGCGACCCGCATCCCCGGGCGCGGAACCAGGGCGGCACCCTCGACCTCCACGCGGGCGACGGGCAGCTGGCCCTGCGCGAAGCCGGCCTCCTCGACGAGTTCTTCGCCCTCGCTCGCCCGGAAGGGCAGGAGATGCGCAAACTGGATCCTCTTGGGCGTCTCTTGGAGCACCATGTCCCTGCCGAAGGGGAGATGTTCAAACCGGAGATCGACCGCGGTCAGCTGCGCGGTCTCCTGCTCGACTCGCTGGAGCCGGGCACTGTCCATTGGGGACGGACCCTGGATCGGGTCGAGGCTCCCGGGCGCTTGCTGTTCACAGACGGAACGACGGTCGAGACGGATCTGGTCATCGGCGCCGACGGCGCGTGGTCACGCGTCCGACCGGCGGTTTCGGCGGCCGTGCCCGAATACGCCGGGATCACCTTCCTGGAGGCGTGGTTCGACGACGTCGAGAACGCGCACCCCGAACTCGCCGAACTGGTCGGCCAGGGCAGCGCGATGGCGGCCGACGGCGAGCGATGCCTTTACGCCCAGCGCAACAGCGGCGACCACATCCGGGTCTACATCATCCAGCGCCTGCCCGCGGACTGGATCGGGTCGACGTCGGATGTCCGAAGTCGGCTGCTCGAGGCGTTTTCCGGCTGGTCGCCGTCGATGTTGCGGATGATCACCGAGAACGACGGGCCGTACGTCGATCGCCCGTTGTACGTCCTGCCCGTCCCGCACACCTGGGAACACAAGCCTTGGGTGACCCTGCTCGGCGATGCGGCTCACCTGATGCCGCCGCTCGGTGTCGGCGTCAACCTGGCCATGGTCGATGCCTGTGAGCTCGCCCTCGCGTTGGCCGGTTCTGCTTCTGTCGGTGAGGCTGTCGCGCTCTACGAGAAGACCATGTCGCCGCGGTCGGAGGAAATCGCGCGGAAGCTGGAGAATGGCGCCGAAGGGTTGCTTGAGCGGGATTAGTGTTGCCCGGTAAGGGGATTCTCGTGGGTTCGGAAATTGTCGGTGGTCGGTTGTAGCTTCTGGGTGTGGATACACGCAATGCCACTGTGGCGCTACTCAAGGAAATCATTGCTTCTGACGTGTTGAGGGAGGTCAATGCCGCGCTGGATTCGTTGGAGGACAAGGATGCTGTCGACGCTGCTGTGGCGGCGTCGGAAGGGATCGCGCGATTGGAGGCGGTCCGGTTCCGCGCGTTGGCGCAGCTGAACCGGCATCGTGGTGGTGCGGCGAGTGTGGTGCAGGAGGTCGCGTTCGCTTTGTCGGTTGTGGATGGTCACGCTGCTGGGCTGGTGTCGACGGCGGCGGCGTTGACGACCCGGCTGCCGCGCACGCTCGGGTTGCTGGACCGGGGGGAGGTGGGCGGCTATGGGGCGATGAAAGTCGCGACCGCGACGGCGTGGTTGTCCGACGAGGACGCGCGTGCGGTGGATGTGGTGTTGGAGGATCGGTTGCCCGGCCGGAATTCGGAGCAGATCCGGAAGGCGGCGAGCCACGCGGCGATCATGGCCGACCGGGACGGTGCCGCCCGGCGTGCGGAGCGGCACCGGGCGGGGCGCCGGTTGTCGCTCCGGCACGGCGAGACCGGGGTCGCCTCGATCGAGGTCGAGGACGGTCCGGTGGAGAAGGTCGCCGCCGCCTACACCCGGATCGACCGCGAAGCACGCGCCCTCAAAACCGGCGGTGAGACCCGCACGTTGGATCAACTGCGCGCCGATGTCGCCCTCGACCTCCTGCTGGGCAGCCAAGGCGGGAAGGCTGAGCGGTCCGAGGTGTTCCTCTACATGGACCTCGACACCTACCTCGGCGTGAACGAGGACCGGCCGAGCTGGCCGGACACGGGCATATCCCAGGGTCTCTGGCCCGGGAGATCGCGTCGGGACCGGACACGGTGTTGCGGCGGATCATCACCGACCCACTCTCCGGGCAAGTCCTGGATTTGGGACGGGGCCGGTATCGGCCCACCGCCGGGCTGGGCGAGTTCGTGCGGGTGCGGGACCGGGAATGCCGAAGACCCGGCTGCCACCGCGTCGCCCAGGCCTGCGACCTCGACCATGCGGTGCCCTGGCAGCACGGCGGCCACACCACCGACACCGAACTGGTGGATCTGTGCCGCCGCGATCACCGTTTGAAAGACGAACCCGGCTGGACCTACCGGCTAGCCGCCGATGGCACCCTCACCATCACCACACCCACCGCACAGAGCTACGACAGCACCCCACCGCCACTACACGAACCCCGCACCGACCAACCACCGTTCTGAGACCGTCGCCGAAAACTGGCCACGGTGCCCGGGGATGCGTTGCCGGAATCCGACCACGAACCCAGGCCGTAAGAGGCCGCACCACCCAGCCCAACCCGAGGGCAACGCGCAGTTGATCGCCGTGCCCGCCGAGGCCGCACGCATCCGCCAGCCCCGTCGCCGAATACCGGCCACGGTGCAGATGTCCAGGTTCTCGCCGGAATCCGGCGAGAACCCACCCCGCAAGACGCCGCGCCACCAGCCCCGCGTGAGGGCAACGCTCAGTCCGTCGCCGCGGCCGCACGCATCCGGCCACCCCCGCCAAATACCCGACGATGAACCCGACCGTCGCCGAATACCGGCCATAGTGCGGATGTTCGGGCTCGTCGCCGGAACCCGACCACGAACCCAGGCCGTAAGAGGCCGCACCACCCAGCGCAACACGAGGGCCTCTAGTTCGCCGATTTTCCGCGGTACCGCCGCCACGTTGCCGAAAAACGGCGACGGCGAGCGCACGCGGACAAGGCTCCGTGCGGATCGGTTGCTACGGCTACCGGACCATATTCCGCGAGTGTCGGCGCAACGCCGACTGCCCCGCGGCACCCATAGCGCCGCAGGTACCTCCGTGCTCCCAGCGCAACCGGCCAACACCAACGCCAGCCGCTCCCAGCCCACCAGACCGCTTAGGTTCCCACACCATCAAAGTCGCGACGAAGGTCAGCCCGACGCGGTCGCCAGGGCGCGGGGCAGGCGGACTCCCAGTGCGCGGACGTTGGTGGGGAACATTTCCCCTTGATGATGGCCGACAAAACGGTGTGGCCGCTGAGGAAGATCATGCGGTGATCGTGAGCAGGAAGGCCACCGGGCGGCCGTCCCAGTGGTCGGAGAGGGCGCCGGCGCCGGGCTGCGGGATCGCCGCCGTGTTCACCATGTACTTCTGCGGGTAGCTGGTGAAGGTGTAGAACGCCACGGTGCCGCCGATGGTTAGCCCGAGAACAGCAGGACTCGCAGGCCGCCGCGAGAAGGCGAACCGGCCGCCGAAGAGCGCTGGAACTGCTCCGATTCCACCATGGTGCGGCAGAGGTACATCACCACGAGACCGGCGATCGCGCCGAGCACGAACGGCATCCGCCAGCCCCACGCGTACATCTGCGCTTCGGTGAGCGGCGACTGCATCATGATCATCACCAACAGCCCCGCGTCGCCGCGGAGTGGCGATCTGCGAAAGGCAGGTCGCACTCGAACCGAACTCGCCTCCCACCGAGAGACCTGACGCGAGCCTGGCGACCACGAGGATCACGGGCGCGAGGATGCCGATCGACGAATGGCCGGGAGTGAGAGCGATGCCAGTGAGCCGGAGCCCATCAACGTCACGGACAGGGGTCAGCGCGGCCCGGCGGCCGAAAGCAACTGGGCCGTCAGGTTTCCCTCGGGAAGAAGCTGGCCGCGAAGTAGACGCTGAACGAGGCGTAGACGAACCAGTCGTACCATTCGACCAGGTTGCCGAGGTAACCGCGGACCACGTTCGCGATGACGCCGGGTTTCTTGTGCGGCAAGGGAAGCTCCTTCGCTCCGGAACGCCGACCGTCATGAGCTGTGATCCCCGCGGTTGAGAAATAGAAAACCGCGATGGGTGCATACCAGGTCGGCATGGTCTACCCGAGGAAGTCGCTCACCAGCTCGCTCGATTCGGGACGGCACTCGTCGAAGTAGGCATGGCGCGCCTCGGCGAAGAGATGCATGCGCGCGTCGGGAATCCGCTCCGTCAACAGCGGCGCGTTCGCCACGGGTGCGAGCAGATCGTCGTCACCGTGCAGGACCAGCGTGGGCGCGGTGATCTCGGGAAGCACGTCCCAGGCGTCGTGCGTGTTGCTCGCGACCAAATGCCCGCGCACCGCGTGCGGCGGCATACCGTGCGCGCCCAGCACCCGGTACGGACCGGGGTTGGCCGCTCGCCAGGCGGGGGTGTACATCAGGTTCTCCAGGGTCTCCCGTGCTTCCACGGAGGACCGCCGCGCCAGTGCCAGTCGCACGTCGTTCGACCGCTCGACACCGTGCGTGCCACCCGGCGAGGTGCAGCCGAGCACGAGCCGCCGCACCCGATCGGGATACCGCGCGGCGACCCACTGGGCGACGCGGCCACCCATCGAGGTGCCGTAGACATCGGCTTCGCCGACCCCGAGTCCGTCGAGGACCGCGATCACGTCGTCCGCGAAACCCGGTGTGGAGTAAGCGGAATCGGGCGCGTCGCTGCCACCCGTACCGCGGTAGTCCATGGTGATCGTGCTCGGGAAGTCTCCGCGCGTGCGGTCCCACCACGTGTGGTCGTTCGCCTGCCCGGCCAGCAGCACGAGCGGCCTGCCCGTGCCGTGCCACTGGTAGGCCAGCCGGGTGCCGTCGGCGGCGACGGCGTGGCCGGTGCGGGGGAGCGTGCTCATTCTTCTCCTGTTCGGTCTTCCCAGAGCCGTGCCGAGGGCCACTCGCCCTCCCGCACGGTCCGGTGGATCTGTCGGACCGCCGCCCGCGCGACGGCGCCGGCGGCGGGCGTGACGCGCCCCCGTCCTGGGTGTACCGAGGGCGGGGCGCCTGTCCTCCGGTTCACACGGTGACCTCCGCCTCGATCCTGAAGCGCACCGGTCACTGACGTGCCGCGATCCCGTCGTACATGACCCGGCGGACCGCGCGGCTCATCGCGGCCTGCCGCTCGGGCGACGGGTCCCGCAGTTCGGACAGGATCGACGCGAGGATCATGCCGTTGATCGCACGGGCGGTGGCGTCGATGTCCAGGTCCTCGTGCAGATAGCCGAGGCGGACGCCGTGATGCAGGTAGCCGGCGGTCAGCTCGGCGGCGGTCTCGTAGAAGTCCATCACCCGCTCCCGCATCTCGCCGTCGATACCCGCCGCTTCGAGCAGGAGGAACCGGGCCATCCGCGGGTCGCCGCCGAAGATCCGGGCGAGCGCGTCGCCGATCCGCGCGCTCTGCTTGCGGTACTCGGCGAGGCTGCTGACCGCGTCCGGCGCGTTGTCCGCGGCCAGCGCGCCGACCACCTTCTCGACCAGGTCCGTGATGACGTGGTCGACGATGTCCCGTTTGTTCTGGAAGTACCGGTAGAACGTGCCGTGCCCGATACCCAGCCGCGCGGCGATGTCGGCGATCCCCGTCGCGTGGTAGCCGCGTTCGGCGAAGCAGTCGAACGCGGTCTCCACGATTTCGCGCCGTAGTTCCTGCTTCTTCCGTGCGGCCCTGCTGACCGGGGTCTCCGTCGTCATCCCGCCAGCTTATTGCCCGGCGCGTTCAAATGACATACCGTTCCGGAAATGACACGTCATTCCGCGAAGGTGAACGCGCAGTACGACGCCGTGGTCGTCGGGGCCGGTTTCGGTGGGATGGGCGCGGCGATCCAGCTCAACCGGCTCGGCTACGACAACCTCCTGATCCTCGAACGCGAGTCCGACCTCGGCGGCACCTGGCACGTGAACCGCTATCCCGGGCTGGCCGTCGACATCCCGTCGGCCACCTACTCGTATTCGTTCGAGCCGAATCCGCACTGGTCGCGTCTCTTCGCGCCGGGCGCGGAACTCAAGCGGTACGCGGAGCACGTCGCGGACAAGTACCGGCTGAGGCGCTACATGCGGTTCGGCTCGGTGGTCACCGGCGCGGTCTGGGACGAGACGAACGCGCACTGGACGGTCTCGCTCGCCGATGGCGGGCCGGTCACCGCCAAGTATCTCCTCACCGCTACGGGTTTCCTGTCCCAGCCGAAGAAACCCGACATCGCCGGGATCGGCACGTTCGGCGGCAAGGTCATCCACACCACCGCCTGGGACGACGAGTACGACCTCGACGGCAAGCGGGTCGCGGTGATCGGCACCGGCGCGACCGCGGTCCAGCTGATCCCTGAGATCGCGAAAGTCGCGCGCGAACTGACCGTGTACCAGCGGACGCCGATCTGGGTGAGCCCCAAACTGGACTTCCCGGTGCCCAAGGCGGTGCGGCGCGCGTTCGCCGCGGTCCCGCTGACCCAGCGGGCCGCCCGGCTGACGGGGACCGCGCTGCTGGAACTGATGATGGTGTCCGGTGTCCTGCACTACAAGCAACTGCCGATGGCGAACCGGCTCGGCAAGCTGTGGTGCCAGGCGCACCTGCGCCGTCAGGTGCGGGATCCGCGGCTGCGCGCGGAACTGACGCCGCGTTATTCGTTCGGTTGCAAGCGCCCGACGTTCTCCAACGAGTACTACCCGGCCTTCACGAAGGACCACGTGCACCTGGAGACGACCTCGATCGCGAAGATCGACGAGACCGGCATCGAGACCGCCGACGGCGGGCGGCGCGACATCGACGTCCTGGTGCTGGCGACCGGATTCGACCTGTGGGAGGCGAACTTCCCGGCGATCGAGATCATCGGGCGCGACGGCCGGAACCTCGGGAAATGGTGGCGGGAGAACCGTTTTCAGGCCTACGCGGGGGTCGCGGTCCCGAAGTTCCCCAACTTCATCTCGCTCAACAGCCCGTATTCCTACTCGGGGCTGTCCTATTTCACCACCATCGAGACCCAGATGCGGCATATGGACCGGCTCTTCGGCGCCATGCGGCGGCGCGGTGCGACCGAGTTCGAGGTCACGCAGGAGGCCAACGACGCGTTCCTCGACCGGATGACCGAACGCCTCGGCGACTCGATCTTCACCCTCGGGAACTGCGCCCCGGCGAACAGCTACTACTTCAACCCGCACGGGGAGGCGACCCTGCTCCGCCCGTCCTCCACTCTGAACGCCATCAAGGAGGCGGGGAGCTTCCCGCTCGAGGACTACACCTTCGCCTGACCGTCCCTGCCGAGCAGTGCGCGCAGGACCTCGGCGGTGTGCGTCCACAGGACCGCGCCGCCGATGCCGGGGACGACCCGGAGGGTGGCATCGGGAAGGCGGCCGGCGAGGGTGACCCCATTGTCGGGAGAGTGGCTTCGGTCCAGTTCGCCGTACCAGAGATCGACGTGACCGGTGATCGAAGACAACGCGAACGGCCAGCTGCCCATGGCGAGGACGGTGTCGCGGGCGTACCCCGCCGGGCCCTGGCCGAACGCCTCGGCCATCGCCCGGCGGTAGGCGGACTCGAACGACGGAGCGGTGTAGACCGCCAGATCGGCGTCCGGCGCGGAGCGCGTCACCAGGTTCCACAGGGCGTCGGCGTCGAAACCGGTGAAGACGGCTTCCGCGCGGGCGGCATCGGAAGCCACCAGAGCGACCAGGCCCGCCAGTTCCTCGGGTAGCTTCCCGGTGAACTCCGGCCTGCTGATCTCGTCCGCGCCGGACACGATGGCGAGCGGGCCGGCCGCTCCCGCCGCGGCGCAGGCGAAGGCGAACGGGGCGCCCTGTGAATTGGCGATCATCGGCGGGGCCCCGAAACCCTGTTCGTCCGCGAGATGGGCGATGTCCGCGGCGAAATCGGCGAACGTGCGATCCGCCAGCGGGCTGGAAGAGCCGAGTCCCGGCCGGTCGACCGTGACCAGCCGGACGTTCAGCGACTCCACCACTCCGGCGGGCAGACCCAGACGGCGGCTCGTCGCCGCGCCAGGGATCAGCAGCACGACTTCGCCGTCGAGGGGCCCCCACTCGGCCCAGCCGAGGACGCGTCCGTCGGGTAGACCGGTCTTTCCCAGCCTGGCCGGGTCATCGATCTTGAAGTCCACGCCGCCATGATCACAGCCGGTCCACCGGTCACGCATCCGAAAAACGCGGAGGTGCCGGGACCCCGCGCGGTCCTGGCACCTAGGCGCCTACTGCCTGCGGAGCCGCAGAGTGACGGCCGCGCCCGAGGCGGCGAGGAAGACCGCGCCGAGCGCGTACGGCCACCACGGTACGTCGGTGTCGCCCACCGGCGTGGCACCGTAACCGCCGGCGGCGCCGGTGCGGTCGTAGGTCGAGCCGGGCAGCTTGTCGCCGTAGCGGCTCTGGAGAGCCGCGCGGTAGGCGGCGAGCGTCATCGCCTCGCCGGTCTTCGCCACGGACGAGCCGTCGAGGACGGTCACGGTGTCCCCGTCGACGGCGTACCAGGCGCCCGCCTGAGGTTCGCTCAGGAGGTAGCCCTTGCCTGCCCGCGCCGCGAGGCGCTTTTCGACGTCACCCGAGGCGACGTTGTAGACCGACCACCCCGAGCCCTCGCGCTGCGACCACACGGTCGCGGCGTCGCCGTTGCCCAGTGTGGCGGGTGTCGCGACGTAGGCGAGTTCGGCGGGCACGGAGGAAGTACCGGCGATGAAGGCCGCGGTCGGCTGGTAGACCGCGACCGGTGTCCGCGGATCCGCCTTGGCGGTTCTGGCGGCGACGGCCGTGTCCGCCTTGGCGGCGCCGGGGAACTGCACCTTCGCGAGCCGTTGGGTGGTCGCGTCGCTGGTGACCACTGTGGACACCGCGGCGAGGTCGGCGGCGGTGGGCGCGCCGCTGGGGGCGTCGGCGGCGGAGGACTGGCCGCCGAGCGCCAGCGACAGTCCGAGGGCGAGGATCGTGGCGCCGAGGAAGGTTCGCTTCATGGTTTCAGTCCTTGATCCCGTAGACGGTGTGGGTCCAGGTGAACGAGTTGTTGGACCGGTAGGCGTTGTAGCTCATCTGGTTGTAGCGGGGGCTCGATCCCCACGGGTCGCCGTAGTACACCGTCGTCGCGCCGTTGGTGTTGTCGTAGCCGTAGAGCACGTGCATGTGCCCGCCGCCGTTACGCCAGCCGATCCGGGTGCCGATCGGCTGCCGCGCGTCGACCTGGCCCTTGATGGAGGCGAAGCTCAGCGTCTGGCCGGACGAACTGTAGGTGCCGACGTTGCTGAACCCCAGCCAGCGGAACACCCGCTGCTGATCGCTCAGGTAGCCCTGGTTGTTCGCGCAGTCCGTTCCGGACTCGTTGTGCGCGATCTGGCAGAACTTCGTCTGGGTGAGGGAATGCCCCCACCACGCGGCGATCGTGTTGCCACTGGCGTCCCAGCACCAGTTGCTCTTCTCCTGTGCCTGCATCCTGATCGGGATCGTGGTGGCCGCCGTGACGGCGGGCGCCGCGGAAGCGGGCGCCTGCAAGGCGACCAACGCGGCGACACCGGCGAAGGCGGTGGCCAGCCCGCGCCTGAATGAGGTCTTCACCGTCGGAACACTCCTAACTGGATGGTCGAACGCGAAGCAAGCGCGGGTGGCTACCCGTAAGGGACTGTGGGGACTTCGGCTACCCGACTGGGTGACCGACCGGCGCGAGCAGGGGGTGTGCGCTGTGGGGAGGTGACGGAGGGGCACTGCGAATAGTCTGAGATTCACCCTCTGGTGGCCTCGTGGCAAGGTTCGCGGCAATACCTAAGGGTCCGTATTGCCGATACGGGGTCGCCGCCACCGCAGGTCGGCGTGGCCCGTTCGAGTTAACGGTGTGGAGAGACCGTGACTCCCGTGGTGTGGACCAGCGGAAAGCGCGCGGACCCCGGTCACTGTTCGTGTTCCCGCCTTTCGGCGGGTGTCCGATCGGTATGGTCCCGAGCATGCCGACGATCGGTGCGGCACCGGTGTTCGTGGCCCGCGACACCGAACTGGCCGAACTGGTGCGCGTCGCCTCGCGCCCGCCGTCGGTCGCCGTCGTCGAGGGCGAACCGGGTGTGGGCCGCAGCCGCCTGCTCGAAGAACTGGCCGCCCATCCCGGGATCGCGTCGCGGGTGGTCTGGTCCGCCCGGTGCGGCTCCTTCGCGCGGCCGTGCCGGCTGGCGCCGTTGGTCGACGCGCTGCTCGGGAAGAGTGACGTCGCCGCCGCCCACGCGGCCGGTTTCTCACCGGTGACGGGAGTCCTGCGACGACTGATCCCCGAATGGTCCCCGTGGTTGCCGCCCTTCCCGGAGAACGCGGACGCCGAAACCGTCCGGCAGCAGGAGTTCCGCGCCGTGCGCGAAGTACTGACCGGCTGTGGACCCGCGGTACTGGTGCTCGACGACGTCCACTCCGCCGACGACGACACGTGGGAATTCCTGCGCGGGCTCGCGGCGTCCCCGGCATCACCGCTGAGCGTGGTGGTGAGCGCGGCGGCGTGCGGACCGCGGCGATTCCCGCCGCTGCGCGAGACCGCCGCGCAGTTCTCGCTCGCCGCGTTCACCGCGGTCCAGGTACGGACGCTGCTGGACGCGTCCTTCGGCCGCTGCGCACCGGATTTCGCCGAAGCCGCGCACCGGCGCACGGCCGGGATCGCCGTCGACCTGACGGCTCTGGTCCAGAGCGTCGGCGACACGGCCGAGGCGCTTACGGCGGACAGGCTGGCGTCGGCGACCGTGCCGCCACTCGTGCGAAGCCGGGTCTCCGGTCTGATGGCGGCGATCGGCCCGGCCGCGCAAGACGTCGTCCGCGCGGCCGCGGTGCTGGAATCGCCCGCCGGGGAACCGGATCTGGGCGCGGTCGCGGCACCGGCGCACGGGGAGATCTCCGGCGCGATCACCGAAGCCGTGGAGGCGGGACTGCTGCGGGATCTCGGCCGTGGCCGCTACGTTTCGGGCA
The DNA here is from genome assembly GCF_042797905.1 of Amycolatopsis sp. NPDC057786. Classification (NCBI taxonomy): domain Bacteria; kingdom Bacillati; phylum Actinomycetota; class Actinomycetes; order Pseudonocardiales; family Pseudonocardiaceae; genus Amycolatopsis; species Amycolatopsis sp. NPDC057786. Next base: position 20,237 of record NZ_JBHVKW010000079.1, on the reverse strand, counting down.
GTCCGCTGATCGCCGAAGCGGTCTACGCGTTGCTTCCCGGACCTCAGCGGTGCGCGATGCATGGACGCGCCGCCACCCGGCTCGCCGCGAGCGCAGACCCCTTCGCGTCCCTCATCGCCCGTCACGCGCGGCTGGCGGGGGACATCACCGCGTGGACACAGTGGACCGGTGTGGCGGTCGACAACGCCATCGAAGACGGCCGGACGGAGGAAGCGAGCCGTCTGCTCGAAGCGGCTCTGCGGGACGCGGAGCTCCCACGGACCGCGCGCGAATCGTTCGCCGTCCGGCTCGGCAGGGAACTGCCGCGCAGTATCGCGCACGCCGGTACGGTCCGGCTGCTGCGGGAGATCCTGCGCGAATGGCCGCTGAGCAAGGCCGCGCGGGGCGAGATCCGGGTCCATCTCGGACAGGTGCTGATCAACCAGGTCGGCAAGGTCGAAGCGGGCAGGCTCGAGATCGAACTCGGCGCGGCCGACCTCGGCAGACGGCAGGCGCTGCTCGCCAGGGGTTTGGTCACGTTGGCGCTCCCTCATATCGGCACCGTCCCGGTCGAGGAGAACTTCCGCTGGCTCGACGAGGCCGTCCAGGTGAGCAAGGGGGAACACGACGCCGGGCTGCTCGCCGCGATCACCGCGAACCGGCTTTCGGCGCGGATGCAGATCGCCGATCCGGAGGCCTGGGACGAGATCGCCGATCTGCCGCGTGCCCCGGAGTCGGCAGAGGTCTGCCGTCAGGTGGCCCGCACCTACATCAACCTGGCCGACGCGGTGGCGTGGAACGGGCATTTCGCAGTGGCACGGGCCTACCTCACGACGGCGCGGCGGCTGATCCGGGACGATCACCAGCCCTATCTCGACGCGCTCGCCGACGGCACGGAGCTGCGGCTGGACCTCGCGATGGGGGAGTGGGCGAGTGTCGCGGAGAAGGCGCGGGCGATGCTGACGCGGGTCGACAAGGACGGTTCGCTGGCGGCCGAGCCGCTACTGGTGCTCGGCTGGTACGAGTACGGGCAGCACCGGCCGACGGCGGCACTGCGCAGTTTCGACGCGGCGTTCGCGCTGTCCGCGGGAAGTGTTCCGGTGCAGGCTTCGGCGTACGCGGGCCGCGTCGCGGTCCATCAGGCGGGCAAGGACCTGCAGGCGGCCAGGCGCCTCGCCGAGTTCGGCCTGGAAACCGTGCGCCGCAAGAACAATTGGGTCTGGGCGGCCGAACTGATGCCGTTCGCCGTGCGCACCATGCTCGGGTTGGGGCAGCAGGTCGAGGCGCGCGAACTCCTCGCGGAGTACCGGCAGGGTATCGACGGCAAGGACGCCCCGGTCGCGAACGCGTCGGCGCTGCTGTGCCGGGGCATGCTCACCCAGGCGCGTGGCGAAACGCTGCCCGCCGCGGAGCTGCTGTTCGGAGCCGCACAGGCCTACAGCGCGCTACCTCTCCCGTATTTCGCCGCCTACGCCGACGAACTCGCGGCCGGCTGCTTCTCCGAAGCCGGGGAGCGGGCGCGTGCCGTCGCGTCCTTCACCACCGCGGAGACGACGTACGCGAGCCTCGGTGCCGCCGTGGACGCGCTCCGCTGTCGTCGCTCGCTGCGGCGGTGCGATCCCGAGATGCCGCGGCGCGGCCGTAAGGGCTACGGCGAAGCGTTGTCGCCGAGGGAACTCGAAGTCGCCAGGCTCGCTGCCCAGAACCTCACGAACCGGGAGATCGGCGAGCGGCTGTTCCTGTCGCCGAGGACGGTCGAGATCCACGTCGGACGGGCGCTCCGGAAATTGGGGCTGCCTTCGCGCACCGTCCTGACCGCTGATCTGCTCAGCGACATTCCCTAAGGGCACGTATTCGTCCATTCGCTGGGTAAGGCATGAGAAACCGCAGGTCAAGGGCGGTTTCTTTAAATAGTGGGGCAATCGCCGTATTCCACTATTGTTCCGTTTTCGCCGCCGACCGACAGTTGTCGGGCAGTCGCGCTTTCCTCGAAAGGAATCACCGTGAGCAGAAAACGGATCTTGGGCGTGGTCGCCCTGACCTTGGCCGCGCTGGCGCCGGCGGCGGGTCTCGCCGGTGCGGCGCCGGCGGACCCCCTGCGCGCCATCACCCCGACCGACGCCGCGCCCTTGCCGACGGGCGGTGTCCACGGTCAGAGCATCGGCGGCACGCCGGCGTCGGTGAAGGATCATCCGTACGTCATCGCCGCCCTGCGGGAAGGCGGTTCGCGGCCGAAGGGGCAGAGTTGTTCCGGCTCCGTCATCGCGCCGCGGAAGGTCCTGGTCGCGGCCCACTGCAAGGAGCTGGCCGGTGAGAAGAGTGTCCTTTATGGACTTGATGACCTGAAGAGCGCGGGCGGTACCCAGCTCAAGGCCGTCGACTACAAGATCCACCCCAGGTTCACGCAGCCCTGGAACGGTTACGACGTCGCGGTGATCACCGTCGACGGCGACATCCCCGTTCCGCCCGGCGGCTACGCGAAGGTCGCCACGTCCGCCGACACCGGTCTGGAGACGCCGGGCAAGGACGGGTTCAGCCTCGGGTACGGCAAGAAGGACATCAACGACTCCGCACAGGACGTCACGCTGCACAAGCTGACGCTGCCGATCGTGAACGCGAGCCAGTGCACCGGCGTGGAGAACGGCGTCGACCCGAAGACGATGATCTGCGCCGGGTACTCCGACGGCCGCAAGACCATCCTGCCGGGGGACAGTGGCGGCCCGTTCGTCGTCGGCGGGAAGGTCGTCGGGGTGGCGTCCTGGAGCCGCAGTGACTTCCGCTGGTACAGCGTCTACAGCAGGCTCAACAACGAGATGGGGGACTGGGTCGCCGAGCAGATCGGCGGACAGCAGCCAGGCGACGCCTTCACTCTCGCGGCTTCGCCGTCGTCGGTGAAGGTCCTGCCGGGCAAGTACGTGTCGGCGAGTGTCACGAGCAAGCCTGGCAAGAACGGCGCCGAGAGCGTCACCCTGTCGGCGTCGGGGTTGCCCGAAGGTGCCAAGGCGACGTTCCAGCCCGCCACGATCAAGGCGGGCGAGGTGGCGAAGCTGACCATCGAGACCGCCGCCGGGACGCCGGAAAAGGCCTACCAGGTCACGATTTCCGGTAAGGGCACCACCGAGACGGCCACCGCGGCCCTGTCGCTCACCGTCGGCGCCGGCGAACCTCCCGTCGGCGACCTGAAGGTGACCGTGAACCCGTCTTCGGGATCCGGACGTGCGGGTTCGCTGGTCGGCGCGATCGTCACCGCGACCGGGGGCACCGGCTCGATCATGTTGTCCGCCAGTGGATCGGGGCTGCCGATCAACCCGTTCTTCTCGCCGCAGAGCGTGTCGAGCGGTGGCAGTTCGACCATGCAGGTCTTCGCGCCGTTCCAGCCGGGCACGTACCCGGTCACGGTGACCGCCAAGGACGGCGGCGGCAAGACCGCGACCACCACGTACACCCTCACCGTCCAGTGATCTTCACCGAAACAGAGGGGAATTCCCATGCGTGACAAGACGAAGACCCTGCTGGCGCTCGGTCTGCTGAGCCCGTTGCTCGCCCTCGGCGCCGGAACGGCCGTCGCCGCCCAGGCCGAAGGCGTGGTGATCCCGGCCAAGGAGCACTACGGCGACCAGTACATCGTCGTCCTCCATGACGTCGCCGCGGCGGGACGGTCGGCGTCGGCCGATCTGGCGAAACGGTACGGCGGTGAGGTCCGCTCGGTCTGGACAGCGGCCGTCCGCGGGTTCTCCGCCAAGAGCATGACCCCCGCGGAAGCGCGGAAGCTGGCCGCGGACCCGTCGGTCAAGGCCGTGTACGAAGACGGCACCGCACGCGGCACCGGCACCCAGCAGAACCCGACATGGGGCCTGGACCGGGTCGACCAGAAAAGCCTCCCGCTCGACAAGGCCTACACCTACCCCAACGAGGGCGCGGGCGTCACCGCGTACGACCTCGACAGCGGAATCAACCCGTCGAACCCGGAGTACGAAGGGCGCGCCAGCCTCGGCAAGGACTTCATGGGTGGTGACGGCAAGGACTGCCACGGACACGGCAGCCACACCGCGGGCACGATCGGCAGCAAGACCTACGGGGTCGCGAAGAAAGTCAAGATCGTCGGACTGAAAGTATTGGGCTGCAACAACTCCGGACCGGACTCTGGCATCATCGACGCTGTCGACTGGGTGACGGCCAACGCCAAGAAGCCCGCCGTGGCGAATATGAGCCTGACCATGGACGCCCCCGGGGTCGGGGACGACGCGGTGAAGCGATCGATCGCGTCGGGCGTCGTCTACGGCGTGGCGGCGGGCAACGCCTCCACCGACGCCTGCAACACGAGCCCGGCTCGGGTGCCCGAGGCGATCACGGTCAACGCCTCGGACTCCTCGGACAACCGGTCTTCGTTCTCCAACTACGGAAGTTGCACCGACATCTTCGCCCCCGGCTCGAACATCACGTCGCTGAGCCCGAGCAGCGGCGGTTCGGCGGTGATGAACGGGACCTCGATGGCGACGCCGCACGTCGTCGGCGCGGCCGCGCTGTACCTGTCGGCCAACCCCGGCGCCACTCCGCAGCAGGTCCGGGACGCGCTGGTGACCGGAGCGACCGCGGGCGTCCTCAAGAACGCGGGCAGTGGCTCGCCGAACAAGCTGCTGAACGTCTCGTCGATCGGCAGCGGTGGCCCCGGACCGCGATGCGAGGCCAAGTCGAACACCACTCCGGTGTCCATTCCGGACGCCGGGGCGGCGGTGACCAGCTCCGTGATCCAGGAAGGCTGTGACGGCAAGGCTTCCGCTTCGCTGCCGGTCAAGGTGGACATCTCGCACACCTACACCGCGGACCTCGTGCTCGATCTGATCGGGCCGAGCGGCAAGGCCTATCGGCTGAAGGAGCCCGGCGGCGTCGGCTCGGCCACCGGTGTGCACGAGACCTTCACGGTCGACGCCTCCGGTGAGGCGGCCAACGGCACCTGGAAGCTGAGCGCGCAGGACGTCTACAGGTTCGACGCCGGTTCGATCGACGGGTTCGCCATCACGTTCTGATCCTTGCTGAGACTCGCCGGCAGGGCGGGAAGGGAAAGCACCGGCGGGGCCGCTTCGGCGGTCCCGCCGGTGTCCGTTCGCCGGGGGTGCACCGGCCCTGGTCCGGCAACCGCTTGGCAGCTTCCGGTCACCGTCCGCACTGTGCCTTGACATCAACTAAGCCTACCCTTAGTTTCCCCCTGTAACTTTCTGCGCTCACGAAGGGGCGAAATGCCGAAGATCGGTGGCCGTCCGGCGATGATCGCGCGGGACGACATCCTGCGCGCCGGTCGTGAGCTGGGGATGCGCCGGCTGAGTGTCAAGGCGGTCGCGGTCCGGCTGGGGGTGACCGCGACCGCCCTGTACCGGCACGTCGACGGCCGGTGGGGGCTCGAGCGGCTGGTCGGCGAGAGCATTCTCGCCGAGTTGCGGCTCCGGGACGATCCGCGGCACGACCTCGAACGGCATCTGCTGTCGTTCGCCCTGCAGATGCGGGCCTTCATGCTGGAGTATCCGGGCCTGGTCGCCTACCTCCAGTTGCTGTTCCCGCGTGGTGACGGCGGTCAGCGCCTGGTGAACACCGAGGTCGACGCCCTCGTCCGCCGGGGTTACGAGCCCGCCGCGGCGATCGTGGTCAGCGGAGCGGTCGCGTCGTTGACCATCGCGATGACCGCGTCCGAGGAGAACAGCATGGCCGCGGAGGAGGCCGACGGTGACGGGCTGGACCGGGAGCGGCAGGCCGTCCGCGACCGGCTGTCCCGTGACGACCGGCTCGCCGGGCCGTCCGCCGCGTTGCCGGAGGTACCGCGGCCCGAGTACGTGCGGATGCTGCTGACCGCGTCGATCCGCGGGTTGATCGAGTCCTGCCCACCGGGCAGACCGGTCGCCGAGATGGTGGCCGATCTGGCGGCCACGGGGGAGGATCTGTGATGGCGCGCGGCTTTCAGGGCGCGGTGATGCGGGGTTTCGGAGCCAGGGACCACGAAGGGTCGCCGAGGTCGCCAGGCTCGCCAGGGCGGACGAACTGCTGGAGCACACGGCCGTCGGCGAGGCCACCAGCGCGCTGGACACTGAAAACGAGGGCGCCGTGGTCCGCTCGCTCAGTGACGATCCCGTACGCCGGACGCGAGTGATCGTCACCCACCGGATCGCCGGGATCCGGCACGCGGACCGGGTGCTGTTCCTGGAGGACGGGCGGATCGCGGAGGACGGCACCGTCGAAGAACTCCTTGCCGCGGAAGGACGTTTCGCCGGGTTCTGGCGGCGGCAGAGCGATGCCACCGGCTGGAGGATCACCGCGGGATGACCCACACCCAAGGCGAGCCGGAATGGGTCGTCACCCGCGACGCCAGGCGGCTCCACGCGATGGTGCACCCTGGGCCGGAGGGGGCCACCGGGCCGACGGTCGTATTCGAGGCGGGCGCCGCCGCCACCCGGTCGTCGTGGGCGGCGGTCCAGCCGGAGGTCGCCCGGCACGCCCGCGCGATCGTCTACGACCGGTCCGGGCTCGGCCGCAGCGCCCCCGACCCAGGCGGCCGCACGCTGCGGCGGATGGCCGACGACCTCAACGACGTCCTCGATCATTTCGGCAAGGGGCCGTACGTCCTCGCCGGGCACAGCGCCGGGGGGCCGATCGTGCGGCAGGCCGCCGCCGGCCGTCCGGAGCGGATCGCCGGGCTGGTGCTGGTCGATCCGACCGACGAAACGGCGGACGTCCTCTTCGGCCGCGCCTTCCGCACCGGTGAACGCGTCATGCTCCGGCTCGGCGCCGTGCTCGCACGGCTGGGCCTGCTCAAGGTCCTCTTCCGCGGTCTGCTGCGGGGCATCCCGGACGACGTCCGCCGCGACCTCGAACGGGAGGCGTTCACCGTCGGGACGGTGCGGACCCAGCGTGAGCAGGCCCGCACCTTCCTCGACGAACTGGCCCTCTGGCGGCAGGATCCGCCGGTGCTCGGGGACATCCCGGTCACCGTGGTGTCCGGCGGCCTCGGCGGGGGCGGATTCTCCGCGGGGATGAGGGCGCGGACGAACGCCTCGCACGCTCACCGGGCGAGCCTCTCACCCGGTGGCAGGCACGTCATCGCCGAGCGGTCCGGCCACTACGTCCCGTTGACCGAGCCCGAGGTGATCGTCCGCGAAATCGTCAGGATGACGTCAGCGCCAGCCTGAGTTCTTCGTAGGTCGGGGCGAGCGTCCGGAGGGTCGCGGCGGCACGTGCGTCGGCCTCGACGACGAGGTCGTACTGCAACGAGCCGATCAGCCGAGCCTGCGTGACGAGGACGGCGGCGGCCTCGTCACGGCCGACTCGGCGCAGGCACGCCGCGGCGTCGACGGTCCGTCGAGCGCCAAGACGCACGACGAAATGGATGAGCAGCCCGCGCGATTCCGGGTCGCCGCCGTCGTCGATCCGGTCGGCGAGCGCGAGTGCCGCGTCGCCGTTGCCGAGCGTGCCAGGCGGGAGCCCGGTGTCGTCTTCCCCGCTGAGCCGCCTGATCGCCCTGGGAAGCGACGCCACGATCGCGGCCTCCTCATCGACGACGGTGTGCCGAGCGAACTTCGTCCGCATCGTGTGCGGTTTGCCGTAGGCGACCGTTTCGGCACGCCAGGCGGCGGCGAAATCCGCTCGGGGGATCCGCGCGTACGGGTAGCCCTGCGGGTCGTGGGCGGTGACGGACTCGTCGTCCGCGGCGAGCGCGACCAGGAAATGGTCGGCGCCGATCGGGCCGGTCATACCCGGCTGGTGGCGCAAATGCCCCATTTCGACCGGGCCGAGCAACACCGGGCCGTCGGCGAGGCTCTCGACGAGCCGGGCGAAGGCGGCGTCCGGATCTGGCTCGCTCGCCGTCTCCGCGCGCCAGCCGAGGACGTCGAGGGCCTCTTCGATACCGACATCGGGGTCCCAGCCGAAGGCGTCGAAGAACGGCAGCGAACCGCCGATCAGCTGCATGCCGAAGGGACTGCCGGTCAGGGTTTCGAGCACGTCGGCTCCCGGCGCCTCGGAGCCGAGCATCATCGCGAGGGAATGGGCGTAGCAATAGGGGCCGGAGCCGCGATAAGGAATATCGATCACGTGTTCGACGATGGCATTTTTCGGCTGAAAACGCCACTCCCGGTCGCGTCCGTTGTGGACAGTGCTTTCATCACCCGTCCGGGGGTTTCGGGGCCACTCAACGGGTTTTATCCAGGCGACACCACCGATCACGGTTGCCGTCGGAGATCTCGCCGAACCAGGATGGCGATCACTTGGGCTCGCTGTCCCCGCCGTCCTGACCTGGGCCGACGGGAGCGAGGGGTGAGGCGGAGGCGGCATGGCGGAACGTCGTGGGCGGAATCGGTGGCGCCGGGGCATCGCGGTGCTCACGGTGGCGCTCGTGGCTTTGCTGATGGGGGCCCCGCTGCCCGCGAACGCCCAGATCCAGCCGCGCGGAGCGGGCACCGAACGGCCGATCGGGCCGGAACCGGTGTACTCCGGGCTGGCGCACGGTGGGATCACGATGGCCGCCAACTCCGTCGTCCAGTGCGGCGTCGGCGTGGTCTGCAACGAGTCGACGAGTAACGCGAGCCCGGTGTCGTGGATCAAGACCGACCCGGCCGCGCCCGGCAACACCGCCTCCGCGGCGAACCTGAACGTCCCGGCCGGTGCGAAGGTGCTGAACGCCCGCCTGTACTGGCAGTTCAATCCGGTCGCCAGCAACGGGACCTCCGGCGACGGGAACCGCGGCAACCAGGTCTCCGTGAAGACCCCTGGTTCCGGTACGTACCAGCGGATCACCGCCGAGACCTACGACTGGTTCCCCGCGACCACCACGGGCGGGTTCCCGACCCTGTACGCCTACGGTGGCGCCGCCGACGTCACGTCTCTCGTGGAGGGCGCCGGCACCGGGCAGTACACGGTGGCCGACATCCAGGCCTGCCAAGGCCAGTCGATCAGCGGGACGAACCTCGGCTGCTGGGGCGGCTGGTCGCTGGTGGTCGCGTACGAACTGCCCAGCGAGCCGCTGCGCTACCTGCAGGTGTGGGACGGATTGCAGCGGGTCGCCGGCGGTACCACGCCCAGCTCGGCGACCATCGCGCTGAGCGGTATCAAGGCGCCGACCTCGCGTCAGCCCAACGTCGAACTCGGCATCGTCGCGGGTGACGGTGACGCGCCCATCACCGGCGACTACCTTCAGGTCGGCCCGGACGCGTCCAGTCTCCAGACCATCGCCATGCCCGCGCCGGGCGGCGTGGCGACCAACAACGCGTTCAGCAGCCGTATCGACCGGGTCACGGCCACCGGTTCGGGCACCAACGTCACTTCGCGCTTGCCCAACCCGGTGAACAACGTCGGCTACGACTCCCGCAGCGTCGACATCACCGGCAAGGTCCCCGCGGGGACCACCGCGCTCCAGGTGAAGATCGGCACCGTCGGCGACGCGTTGTACCCGCAGACGATCTGGCTCGTCACCGACGCGCTCGAACCCGACCTCCAGATCACCAAGGCCAACGACCCGGTCGGCAACACCGACGACAACCCGCCGGGCTACGTCACCAAGGGTGGCGAGATCACCTACAGCTTCGACGTCGCCAACCGGCACGCCGACGGCAGTGTCACCGACCTCGACACCGCGACGAACGTGGTGCTCACCGACACCCTGCCCGACGGCGTCACGTTCGTGGCCGGATCCAACCCGAACTGTTCGGCCGTCGGCCAGTTGGTCACCTGCAACCTGCGGAACCTGAGGCCGGGGCAAGCGCAGAAGGTCGACTTCAAGGTCAAGGTCGGTGCCTCCGTGCCGGACGGCACCAAACTCGACAACACCGCCAAGCTGACCTTCCGCGGTGAGGACACCGGGCGCCCGCAGGAGCGCACGTCGAACACGGTGCGGAACACGGTCGCCTCGCCGGGATACCAGCTGACGAAGACGGTCGACCTCGCCGAGGCGATCCCGGGCGACACCCTGACCTACCAGGTGACCCTGCGGAACACCGGGGTGATCCCCGTACCCGCGCTGACGGTGCGCGACACCTTGCCGCCGGGGACGACCTACGTGTCCTCCACGCCGTCGAAGGGCACCGCGTCCGGTACCGGGCCGATCGACTGGGCGGTGAGCGGCCTCGCCATCGGAGAAACGGCCACGCTGACGGTGCGCGTGAAGGTCGAAGAGGCCGCCATCGGCAAGGAACTGGTGAACCGCGCGAACGTCCCGGCCGGGCCGCCGCCGGTCGTCCCGCCGGACAACCGCTGCCCGGACGATCCCACCGCCGCGTGCGCGGAGACCAAGGTGCCGTCACCGTCGTACACGGTGACGAAGACCGCGGACAAGGAATCCGCGAACCCCGGCGACGTCGTGCGCTACAAGGTCACGGTCGCCAACACCGGCAGGGTGACCGCGGCGGACCTCAAGGTCGTCGACGATCTGACCGGTGTACTGGACGACGCGGCCTACCAGAGCGACGCGACCGCCGCGCCCGGTTCTGTGTCCTATGTGGAGCCGAAGCTGACGTGGACGGGCACGCTCGCCGCGGGGGAGAGCGCCGAGTTCACCTACACGGTCAAGGTCAAGAGCCCGAACACGGGCGACAACCGGCTGAAGAACGTGGTCACGACGGAGACGCCGGGCGGGAATTGCCCGCCGGGTTCGACGGATCCGAAGTGTGGGACGACGACGCCGGTATCGGGTTTGCTGATCGAGAAGTCGGTGGACAAGCAGTCGGCGAATCCCGGCGATGTCGTGAAGTACACGGTGACCGTGCGGAACACGGGTCAGACGAAGATCTCCGGTGCGACGTTCACCGATGATCTGACCCAGGTTCTCGACGATGCCGCCTACCAGAACGATGGTGCGGCGACGATCGGTGGGGTCACGTATGCGGCGCCGAAGTTGACGTGGACCGGTGATCTGGAAGTCGGTGCCACCTCCACGGTCACGTATTCGGTCAAGGTCAAGAATCCGAACACCGGCGACAATGTGCTCAGGAACGTGGTGTCGTCGGAGACGCCGGGCGGTAACTGTCCGCCGGGTTCGACGGATCCGAAGTGTGGGACGACGACGCCGGTTTCCGGGCTGTTGATCGAGAAGTCGGTGGACAAGCAGTCGGCGAATCCCGGTGATGTCGTGAAGTACACGGTCACGGTGCGGAACACGGGTCAGACGAAGCTGACGGGAGCGACGTTCACCGATGATCTGACCCAGGTTCTCGATGACGCCGACTATCAGAACGATGGTGCGGCGACGATCGGTGGGGTCACTTATGCGGCGCCGAAGTTGACCTGGACCGGTGATCTGGAGGTTGGTGCCACGTCAACCGTCACGTATTCGGTCAAGGTCAAGAACCCCAACCCCGGTGACAAGAAGCTGTCCAATGTGGTCACTTCGGAGACGCCGGGCGGTAACTGTCCGCCGGGTTCGACGGATCCGAAGTGTGGCACGACGACGCCGGTATCGGGTCTGCTGATCGAGAAGTCGGTCGACAAGCAGTCGGCGAATCCCGGTGACGTCGTGAAGTACACGGTCACTGTGAAGAACACAGGTCAGACGAAGCTGACCGGTGCGACGTTCACCGATGACTTGACGCAGGTTCTCGACGACGCTGATTACCAGAACGATGGTGCGGCGACGATCGGCGGTGTCACCTATGCGGCGCCGAAGCTGACGTGGACCGGTGACCTGGAAGTCGGTGCCACCTCCACGGTCACATACAGCGTGAAGGTCAAGAACCCCAACAACGGCGATAACGTGCTCAGGAACGTGGTGTCGTCGGAGACGCCGGGCGGTAACTGTCCGCCGGGTTCGGCGGATCCGAAGTGTGGGACCACGACGCCGGTTTCCGGTTTGCTGATCGAGAAGGCGGTGGACAAGCAGTCGGCGAATCCCGGTGACGTCGTGAAGTACACGGTCACGGTGCGGAACACGGGTCAGACGAAGCTGACGGGAGCGACGTTCACCGATGATCTGACCCAGGTTCTCGACGACGCTGATTACCAGAACGATGGTGCGGCGACGATCGGTGGCGTCACGTACGCGGCACCGAAGCTGACCTGGACCGGCGACCTCGAAATCGGTGCCACGTCGGTGGTGACCTACACGGTGAAGGTCAAGAATCCGGCCCCCGGCGACAAGAAACTCATCAACACCGTCACGTCGGAGACGCCGGGCGGTAACTGCCCGCCGGGCTCGACGGATCCGAAGTGCGGCACGACCACGCCGGTTTCCGGGCTGCTGATCGAGAAGTCGGTCGACAAGCAGTCGGCGAACCCCGGTGACGTCGTGAAGTACACGGTCACGGTCAAGAACACGGGGCAGACGAAGCTGACCGGTGCGACGTTCACGGACGATCTCACCCAGGTTCTCGATGACGCGGACTATCAGAATGACGGTGCGGCGACGATCGGTGGCGTCACGTACGCGGCACCGAAGCTGACCTGGACCGGCGACCTGGAAGTCGATGCCACGTCGACGGTCACGTACTCGGTGAAGGTCAAGAACCCGAACACCGGTGACAACCGGCTCAAGAACGTGGTCACGTCGGAGACGCCGGGCGGCAACTGCCCGCCGGGCTCCACGGATCCGGACTGCGGCACGGAAACGCCGATTTCGGGCCTGGAAATCAAGAAGACGGTCGACAAGCAGTCGGCGAACCCCGGTGACGTCGTGAAGTACACGGTCACGGTCAAGAACACCGGTCAGACGAAGCTGACCGGCGCCACCTTCACCGACGACCTGACCCAGGTGCTCGACGACGCCGTTTACCGGAACGACGGTGCCGCGACGATCGGCGGCGTCACCTACGCGGCACCGAAGCTGACGTGGACCGGCGATCTCGAAATCGGCGCCACCTCCACGGTGACCTACTCGGTCCAGGTGAAGAACCCGGGAGACGGCGACAAGAAGCTGTCCAATGTGGTCACTTCGGAGCCCCCGGGCGGGAACTGCCCGCCGGGCTCCGCCGACCCGGACTGTGGCACGACCACCCCGATCTCCGGGCTGCTCATCAAGAAGACCGCCGACAAGAAGTCGGTCGACCCCGGCGACACGGTGAAGTACACGATCACCGTCACCAACACCGGGCAGACCAAGCAGGACAACGCCACCTTCACCGACGACATGACCGAAGTCCTGGACGACGCCGACTACCAGAACGACGGCGCGGCGACCATCGGCGGCGTCACGTACGCGGCGCCGAGGCTGACGTGGGCCGGTTCGCTGGAGGTCGGGCAGACCTCGACCGTCACCTACACGGTCAAGATCAAGAACCCGAACCCCGGCGACAAGAAGCTGTCCAATGTGGTCACATCGGAGACTCCGGGCAACAACTGCCCGCCGGATTCGACCGACCCGAACTGTGTCGCGGACGTGCCGTCCCGCGAACTGACGGTCAAGAAGACGTCGGACAAGCAGACCGCGAACCCGGGTGACGTCGTCACGTACACCGTCGTCGTGACCAACACCGGCAAGGTCGACCTGGTCGGCGAGGACGCCGCACGGGTCACGGACGACCTTTCCGAGGTGCTCGACGACGCCGACTACGCCGACGATGCCACGGCGGCCCCGGTCGCCGGGAAGTTCGCCTTCGCCGCGCCGAACCTGGTGTGGTCCGGTGATCTCCCGGTGGGTGCTTCGACCACGCTGAAGTATTCGGTGAAGGTGAAGGACCCCGTGACCGGCGACCACGAACTGCGGAACACCGTCAGCACCAACACCCCGGGCACCTGCCCGCCGCAGTCCGACGACCCCGCGTGCTCGACCGTCACCCCGGTGCCCGGCATCGCGCTGGAGAAGAAGGCGGACAAGACCACGGCGAACCCTGGCGACGTCGTGAAGTACACGGTGACCGTGCGCAACACCGGCAAGACGAAGCTGACCGGTGCGACGTTCACCGACGACCTCACCGAGGTGCTCGACGACGCGGTGTTCCAGAAGGACGGTGCGGCGACGATCGGCTCGGTGACCTACGAGGAACCGAAGCTGACCTGGACCGGCGATCTGGAGATCGGGCAGACGGCGACGGTCACCTACAGCGTCAAGGTGACCAAGACCGACGGTGACGGCAAACTCGCCAACGTCATCACCTCCGGCACTCCGGGTGGCAACTGCCCGCCGGGCAGCAAGGATCCGAAGTGCGGCACGACGACGCCCCTGTCCAGCCTGAAAATCAAGAAGACCGTCGACAAGACGGAGGCGAAACCGGGCGAGGTCGTGACGTACACCGTCACGGTGGAGAACACCGGGCAGGCCCCGGTGGACGACGCGACGTTCACCGACGATCTGACCCAGGTGCTGGACGACGCCACCTTCGATGGCACCGCCAAGGCCAGCGCGGGCACGGTCACTTACTCCGCGCCGAAGCTCACGTGGAAGGGCGAGCTCAAGCCGGGGGAGAAGGCCACCGTCACCTACGCCGTCACCGTGCGGAAGCCGGCGACCGGTGACCACCGCCTCCACAACGTCGTCACGTCGGACACCCCGGGCGGCAACTGCCCGCCGGGTTCGGCGAACCCCGACTGCGGCACCGACACCCGCGTGCCGCCGGAGCCCCCGACGCCCCAGCCGCCGGAGAAGCCGAACCCGCAGCCGCCGGCGACCCCGCGTCCGCCCGGGCTGGCCGTGACCGGCTCACCGGTGAAGACGATGACGGTGCTGGCGCTGGGCATGCTGGCCATCGGCGCGCTGCTGCTCCTCGCCGGACGGAGGCGTCGGGAGTCCTAGGAACGCGGGCGATTCTGGAACGGCCTTATTCGGTGATAGTGCCTGTCCTGCACGCGACGACCGCGCCGTCGTCCCAACCGCAGGCTTTCCAGCTGGCCGTCTTGCCGTTGGGGATGTTCCCCACGCCCATGCAATAGGATTCGCCGCTGTAGACGTGCTTGTAATAGGACTTTCCGGTGTAGTTGTTCTTCACCCAGAGGGACGAGGATTGCGCATCGAAAGGCCGGTCGACGATCTTGAAGTTGTCTTGGTCGTTTCCGGTGCTTTCGTTGTAGTCGTGCCAGTAGAGACTGCCCGCCTGAGAGCCCCCTCCGTCAGGGATGTACCAGTGACCTTCGTTCCCGCTGCTACAGGAAGCGGCCTGGGTTTCCGCGGCCGGCGCCGTATCCGCGCCTGCGGAGGCCGGAACGAACAGGGCGGCGGCGAATGCCGCGACGACCACGCCAAATCGCGTGCGGTTCTTCATGGTGTACTCCCGTATCGATCGCCCGGCCCTGATGGCCGCGACGGCGCTTAGGAGAATGGAGTGGCAGGCCGGCAAAGGCCACACCTTTGCGCCCGAGCGAAAACAATCCCTTGCGGAGGTGACTCCGGGCAAGAAGGACCGAGCCGTCACCTACGCGCGGCGTGAGGCACCGTCACCTGGTCTTCGGCACCGCGATCAGCGCTTCGACCTCGACGACCAGTTCCGGCTTCGCCAGTGCCGCCACCACGATCAGCGACTGGGCGGGCCAGTCCGCTTCCGGGTACCAGCGGCTGAAGGTTTCGCGCATCGCCGTGCGGAACCCGGCGAGGTGCTCGGTGCCGGAGAGCATGCTGAACACCTTCACCAGATGTTCCGGTCCGGCGCTCGCGGCTTCGAGAAGCCGTTCGAGGTTGGCGAGCAACGCCCGGGTCTGGGACTCGGCGTCGGGGCCGGCGAGTTCGCCGTCGGGCCCGACGCCGACCTGCCCGGACACGACGACGAGTTCGTGATCTGCGGGAACGCGGACCAGATGGCTGTACGGGCCGATCGGCGCCGCCACGGTCTCCGGACTCCAGCGTTGGATCATCGGGCCCTCTCTCGTCCACCAAGGAAATCGCCTCCAAAGTACCGATGATTCCGGGCCGCGGCGGGAGTCTCACCTCCGGACAACGACGACTGGAGGGACTCCGGATGACCGAGCCACGAACGAAGACCGACGTCTGGCCGCTGATCCACGCCGAGCGGGCGGCACTGGCGGACGACCTGGCGGGGCTCACCGAGGAGCAGTGGAGAACACCGTCGCTGTGCGCGGGACTGACGGTGCGCGAGGTGCTCGCGCATGTCACCTCGGCCGCGACCCTCACCCCGCTGCGGTGGCTGGCGGGCGTGATCCGCTGCCGGTGGGATTTCGACAAGCAGGTCGCCATGCGGCTGGCCGAGCAGATGGGGGACGACGGCGCCGAGACGCTGGAGCGGTTCCGCGGCGTCGTCGCCAGCACGACGAAACCCCCTTTGCCGAAGATGGCGATGCTCGGCGAGACGATCGTGCACGGCGAGGACATCCGTCGTCCGCTCGGTATCCGCCGCGACCACCCGATCGACGTCCTCACCGCGCTGGCCGAGTACTACCGGGGGTCGGACCTGGTGGTGATGGCGAAGGGACGCATCGGCGGGCTGCGGTTGCAAGCCACCGACGGTCCCTTCGCCACGGGGTCAGGGCCGCTCGTCTCGGGCACGACCTTGGCGCTGATCATGGCCATGACCGGACGGGCGGCCCACCTCGCCGAACTCGACGGCGCCGGGGTCCCGATCCTGCGGAAGCGTGTCCTGGCTCAGGACTGAGATTCGACGGGCAGGCCCGCGCCGGCCCAGTCCTCGATGCCCTCCCGGTACTTGCGGACGTCGGTGTAGCCGAGGGCGGTGAGCCGGTCGGCGACCTGGCCGCTGTTCGGGCAGGCGGGGTTCGAGCAGTACGTGACGATGGCGGCGCCGCGATCGGGCAGCACGGTCGCGGCGTCCGCGTCGACGTCGGCGAGGACCAGGGGAACGGCGCCGGGCAGATGCTGCTTGGCGTAGTACTCGCCACCCAGTGCGTCGACCACCGTCACGGTCTTCGCGTCGATCGCGGCCTTCAGTTCGTCACGGGTGATGAGTGCGGTCATGTCGCTACCTCCAGTTAATCGGACTATAGTCCGGATGTGCCTCACGACCATAACGGACCGCAGTCCGCTTCTGCAACCTCGCTGGAACTCCTGCGCACGCCACCGCCCAGGGAGCGCTCCGACGCCGCCCGCAACCGGGCCGCGATCCTGGACGCGGCTGCCGCGCTGTTCGCCGAGCACGGCGTCGAGGCGGTGTCGATGGATCAGGTGGCGGCGGCCGCCGGAGTGGGCAAGGGCACGCTGTTCCGCCGCTTCGGTGACAAGGCGGGGCTGGCCGTCGCCTTGCTGGACGCGCGCGAACGCCTGCTCCAGGAAGGAATCCTGCACGGCCCGCCCCCGCTGGGCCCTGGCGCTCCGCCGGTCGAACGGCTCGTTGCCTTCGCCGACGCGTACCTCGATTACGTGCTCGAACACCTGCCGCTGGTGCGGATGTCGGAGACCGCCGCGCCCGGGGCGCGCTACCGCATCGGGGCCTACCGGTTCTGGCACCGGCACGTCGCGATCCTGCTCGACGGCACACCCGACCCCGAGCACGCCGCGCACGCCCTGCTGGCCCCGCTCGCGGCCGAACATCTGACCGCGTTGCTGCCGGAACTGGGGGAGGACCGCGTCCGCACCGGGATCACGCGGCTGTGGCGGCTGGCCGGATCCCAGTAGGGTGTCGGCGAGAACCCCAGGAGTGCGTCGATGATGGTGGAGAGCCGGAGGTACCGGGCGGCCAGGCAGGCCGTGCCGGCGCTGCTCGCCGCCGTGCTGACCGCGCTCGGGCTGTTCCTCGCGCTCCACACGGGCGGCTCCGCTTCGGCGGACGAGCCGCGCGGGGCGAACACGACGGTCGATTCCTCGGCCTCCAAGGCCGTCGCGCCGGTGCGCGCCGCGGGCAGGCTCGCCGCCGAACCCGCGCTCCTGGGTGTGCACGGTCACGGTGACCTGCCTCTCTTCGGCACCGTCCCGCATGGGCCGGCGTCCACGACGCTGCTCCGCCTGAGCGAACTCCACGAAGACGTCACCCCGCCCTCGCGCGCGGCGAACCGCCTCGCGCTGGGCGATCGCGCTCCTCCTTTCCCGGCTGCCGTCTGAAGCTGACGGGCGCGCGGTCCGCGTGCCCGAACCGGGAAACCCCTCGAGGAGAACTTCGTGCCGCGCGAAACCGCGCGGCGAGCCATGACCGGGCGAGCCGTCGTCTCGCTGGTCGTCCTCGCCGCGACCGTGTACCTGTTGCTGACCACCGCCCCGCGTCTGGGGCTCGATCTGCGTGGTGGCACGCAGATCGTGCTGGAGACCAAGGATTCGCCCACCGTCACCGCCGACGCCGAGACCACCGACCGGACACTCGAAGTGCTGCGACGGCGGGTCGACGCACTGGGCGTCGCCGAGCCGATGCTGGCCCGCTCCGGTGACAACCGGATCATCGTCGAACTGCCCGGCGTGCGGGATCCGCGCGAGGCCGTCGAGGTGATCGGCCGGACCGCGCAACTGTCCTTCCATCCCGTACTCGCCCCCGGCGCCGCGGACTCCCGCGTCCTCAACGACGAGAGCGGGCAGCCGATCACGCTGGGGCCTGCCGCGCTGACCGGTGAAGGTGTCGACGAGGCGCTCTCGTCGATCGACTCGCAGGGCGGCGGTGGGTGGCTCGTTTCGGTCGACTTCAAAGGGGACGCCGGTCGTGCCTGGGAGCGGCTGACCGGGCAGGCCGCCTGCTCGCCGCCGGGTGATCCCACCCGCCGGGTGGCGATCGCGCTCGACGACAAGGTGATCTCGTCGCCGCAGGTGAGCCCGCAGGTCGCGTGCGGTGTCGGGATCGTCGGCGGGAGCACGCAGATCACGGGGCAGTTCTCGCCTGCCGAAGCCAAGGATCTGGCGCTGCTGATCAACGCGGGCGCGTTGCCGACGCCGGTCGAGATCATCGAGCAGCGGACCGTCGGGCCCACCCTGGGCGCGGCCGCCATCGACGCCAGCGCCCGTGCCGCCGTGATCGGCCTGGCGCTGACCGCGCTGTTCCTGCTCGCGGTGTATCGCCTGGCCGGGCTGATCGCCGTGGGCACGCTGGTGGCGTACGCCGCTGTGTCCTACGCCGCGCTGCTCGCCGTCGGCGCGACACTGACCTTGCCAGGGCTCGCCGGATTCGTTCTGGCGATCGGTATGGCCGTCGACGCGACCGTGCTCGTGTTCGAAAGGGCGAGAGAAGAACACTCCGTCAAACGGGGAGGCTCGCTGCCGCGGTCGGTCAGCCGCGGGTTCAGCGGGGCGCTGTCGGCGATCGTCGATTCGAACGTGACCACCCTGCTCGCCGCGGGGCTGCTGTTCTGGCTGGCGTCCGGCCCGGTGCGCGGATTCGGGGTGACGCTGTCGATCGGTGTCGTCGTGGCGCTGTTCATCTCGCTCGTGCTCACGCGTCTGCTGCTGCACCTCACGATGCGGGGCGTGGTCGCGCGCAAACCGCGGCTGTCCGGGCTCACCCACGAGGGCCGGGTCCGGCGGTGGGTGAACCGCCGTGATCCCGGGTTCCTCGGGAAACCCCGGCACTGGCTGATGGTCGCGGGCGCGGTCGTCATCGCCGCGATCGCGGGACTGTTCGTGGCGGGACCGAACCTCGGTGTCGAGTTCACCGGGGGCAGGGTCGTCGAATACAGCACCTCGGCGCCCGCGGACGTCGAGCGGGTCCGGGACGCGGTCTCCGACGCCGGATTCCCCCGCGCAGTCGTGCAGACGTCCGGGGAGAAGGACATCTCCGTCCGCACCGAGCCGATCGACGAGGACGCCACCGAGCGGATCCGGACCGCCGTCGCCGGGGTCGCGGGCGACGCCACCGAGATCCGCGACGAGCGGATCGGCCCGAGCCTCGGCGCCGAACTGCGCACCAAGGCGATGATCGCGCTGGGCCTCGCGGTGCTGGCGCAGCTGATCTACCTGGCGGTCCGGTTCGACTGGCGGCTCGGCGTGGCCACCGTGGCCGCGCTCGCGCAGGACGTCCTGATCATTCTCGGGAT
The DNA here is from genome assembly GCF_042797905.1 of Amycolatopsis sp. NPDC057786. Lineage (NCBI taxonomy): Bacteria > Bacillati > Actinomycetota > Actinomycetes > Pseudonocardiales > Pseudonocardiaceae > Amycolatopsis > Amycolatopsis sp. NPDC057786. The sequence goes on along the minus strand of NZ_JBHVKW010000079.1, from coordinate 446 downwards.
CTTCGCCTGGCTGGGCAAGTCCATGGACGGTGTCTTCCTCGCCGCACTGCTGACGGTGATCGGCTACTCGGTCAACGACTCGGTGGTGGTCTTCGACCGGGTGCGGGAGGTACGGGGGCAACGCCGCAAGGAGCCGTTCTCACGGGTCGTCGGCACGGCGGTCCTGCAGACGCTGCCGAGGACGATCAACACCGGGATCGGGGTGCTGTTCGTCCTCGGGGCGCTGCTGTTCCTCGGGGACGGATCGCTGGCCGACTTCGCCCTCGCGCTCCTGCTGGGTCTCGTCGCGGGCACAGTGTCCACAGTGGCCACCGCCGGACCCGTCGCGATCCTGCTCGACAAGCGGTGGCCCGGGGCGGGGCGGCCCGTGCGGAAGGCGTCGCCCGCGCGGCAGCGGGACGACAACGGCGCGGTGGTGTGATCAGCGGTCCTTTGTGGACTTTCCC